>CAHJWV010000476.1 GCA_903643055.1 Burkholderiales bacterium
GGCTCTGGCGGGCAGCGGGTTTTTTGTCATCACGTTGCTGGCGGGCGAACTCGCGGGCCGCCTGGCTCGCGAAGAACTCACCGCCAAGGGCGGGCTGGAGCTGGCCCGGCAACAAGCGCAGCTGAACCGGCTGGTGATCGAAGAAATGCAAGAGGGCGTGCTGGTCGTCGATCAGCGCGGGAAGGTTCGCGCGGCCAACCCGGCCGGGCGCAGCCTGTTGGTATCCGAAGGTGCGTGCGGTGAAGCGCCGTTTCAGCTGCGCGGCGTGGACTCTTGGGTGGCCTTGGTCAAGGCCGTGGAGCGGGCCTTCGCCGAGGCCAGCTGGCCGGAGGCCGGGCGCGATGTCGCGCTCGAATTCGGAGCTGGCGTCACGCGGACGCTGCGGGTGCGCATGCGTTTCACGCGCCGCCGCCAATCGAAGGCGGTCGAAGAGCTGTGTGTCTTGTTCCTGGAAGACGTGCGCAGCATGCAGGCGCGCACGCGGCAGGAAAAGCTGGCGGCGATGGGCCGCGTGTCGGCCGGCATTGCGCATGAAATCCGCAATCCGCTGGCGGCCATCTCGCAGGCGAATGCCTTGCTGGCCGAAGACGCCACCACCGCGTCGCAACGGCAATTGACGCGCATGGTGACCGACAACGTCGAGCGGCTCAAACGCATCGTTGACGATGTGATGGAGGTGGCGCCGGGGCAGATCCAGACGCCGGGCGTTATCGATGCCAGCCTGCATGTCGCGGCGGTGTGCAGCGAATGGGCGCGCACCACCGGCCTGGTATTGGGCGATCAGAGCGTGCTGCAGGTCGATGTGCCTGAAGCGTCGATGGGCGTGTCGTTTGATGCCGACCACTTGCGGCGCGTGCTCGTCAACCTGCTCGATAACGCGTACCGGCATGCCGTCCATGGGCCGGGCGCAGTGACATTGAAATTGGCGCTGCAGGATGAAAACCATGCGCTCTTGAGCGTGGCCAGCAACGGCGCACCGATACCGCCGGATGTCGAGCGTTATCTGTTCGAGCCCTTCTTCTCGACCCGCAGTCGCGGCACGGGCTTGGGCCTGTATATTTGCCGTGAGCTGTGCGAGCGGTATTCCGCACGCATCGACTACCGGCTTCGCGCCGCGACAGAGCCGAACCGCAACGAGTTCTCCGTCGCGATGCTTCGCCAACCCCTGCCAGCCCATGAGGCCTTCGAGGCCAGACTGCATTTGACGCCATGAGTTCTCCCTCTCATTTCAGTCTGCTGGTCGTTGACGACGAGCCGGATCTGCGCACGCTCTACGAACTCACCCTGCTGAGAGAGGGTTATGACGTCGAAACCGCGGGTACGGTCGAAGACGCCTTGCTTCATCTGAAAGACCGCGTCTATAGCGCGCTGATCACCGACATGCGCCTGCCCGATGGCACCGGGCTCGATCTGCTGCGTCGCCTCGAAGAAACCGGCCGGCGTGAAAAAGCCATCGTCATCACGGCCTACGGGTCGGCCGAAAACGCGGTTGAAGCCTTGAAGGCCGGCGCCTATGACTATCTGACCAAGCCGGTCGACTTGAAGCAGTTCCGCGCTGTTGTCGCCTCGGCCTTGGGCCGCAGCCCGGCGACGGTGCCGACGGTCGTGCCTTCCAGCCTGCCTTCGGAGCTGGGCCCGAGCCCGGTTCGTGTCGTCGCACCGGTGGTGGCTGCGCCGGCGCCCGCAGCGCCGGTGAGTGCGGCGCTCAAGCGCATGGCCGGCAGCTCGGCGGCCATGCAGCATGTGCGCGCCCTGGTCGACAAGGTGGCGCGCAGCATGGCGCCGGTGCTGGTGAACGGCGAATCTGGAACCGGCAAAGAGCTGGTCGCACGCGCGATCCATGAAGTCAGCCCGCGAGGCGCGCAGCCGTTTGTCGCCGTCAACTGCAGCGCGATCCCGGAGCATTTGCTGGAAGCCGAGTTCTTCGGGTATCGAAAGGGCGCCTTCACCGGTGCGGCCGAAGACCGTGAAGGCTTCTTTCAAGCGGCCAATGGCGGCACCCTGTTCCTCGATGAAATCGGTGACTTGCCGCTGGCGATGCAAAGCAAGTTGCTGCGCGCGATCCAGGAGCGCTCGGTTCGACCGGTGGGTGCGGTGAATGAACTGCCGGTCAACGTCAGGCTGTTGAGCGCGACCCACAAAGACTTGGCTTCCGAAGTTTCGGCGGGCTTGTTCCGCCAGGATTTGTATTACCGCCTGAACGTGATTCAGATCCGCGTGCCGCCGCTGCGTGAGCGCCTGGAAGATCTGCCGATGATTTGCGAGCGGGTGCTGGAGCGCATCGCGCGTGATGCAGGGGTGTCGCCCCCGCCACGGCTCACGCGCGAAGGCCTGCTGCATCTGAGCCATTACAGCTTTCCCGGCAACGTGCGCGAGCTGGAGAACCTGCTTCATCGCGCGGTGGCCTTGAGCGGAGGCGAGTTCATCGACGTGGCCGATCTCGGTGCGCTGGACATGGTGCTGGGCAATGGCGATGTGACGGCGCATTCCGCAGTGGCCGTGCCCGCTGCGCCGCCGATCGAGCCGGCGAAGCCGCAAGCGCCGGTGCCACCGCCGCTGCCCAGCGATCTGGCCGCGTTCCTCGACAAAGTCGAGCGTGACGTGCTTGAGCGCGCGCTGGAACGCTACCGCTACAACCGCACGGCGGCTGGCGCGAGCCTGGGTCTGTCGCTGCGGCAGATGCGCTATCGCATGGCGCGCCTGGGCGTGCAGGTCGGCGGTGACCACGACCCGGTCGACAGTGACCGCACTGACGAGACGTGAGTGGCGGCGCGTGAGTGACCGTGATGATCGATGACGAAGGCTGGCTGGGCAGCGCACGCCGTTGCCCGTCACCCAATTTCGGCCCACGGCCCGCAGGTACCGCGATCGATCTCGCGGTGATTCATTCGATCAGTCTGCCGCCGGGTGTTTACGGCGGTGACGGCATCGAGCGGCTCTTCACCAATCAGCTCGATTGGGATGCGCACCCGTACTACGCGCAGATCCGGGGCTTCGAGGTATCGGCGCATTTCGTCGTGCGCCGAGACGGGGCGTTGCTGCAGTTCGTGGCTTGCGATCAGCGGGCCTGGCATGCAGGTCGATCCCGCTGGCGCGGGCGCGACAACTGCAATGACTTTTCGATCGGCATCGAAGCCGAAGGCCTGGAAGGCGAGGCCTTCGAGGCGGCTCAATATGAAGTCATCGCGCAGCTGCTGAAGGCTCTGGCAACGCGCTATCCCTTGCAGTCGGTGGCCGGGCATGAGCACGTGGCGCCGGGTCGCAAGGTCGACCCTGGCGCGGGCTTCGACTGGCCTTTGCTGATGCGCTTGCTCGATTGGCCCGATGACTATTTTCCAGGCGATGTCGTCGTCAAACGCTGACACAGAAACGCCTGTGCTGCATCGCTGAATTCCTCCTTCGCGCACTGCGCTGCGCGGCCTCGTGCATTGGCGCGCGCTGCAGCAGAAAAACACTCGGAATGCGAGCTTGTGCGCTGCTGTTTAAGCGCGGATCTTGTGTTCATCGGGCTTGCCGTGCACCTCAAGTCTTGAAACTCGAAACCCCTTTTCCCTGCTGGGATGATGGATGGAGCTGTGCTAGCTCCATCTTCAGGTACACACTACAGATGGTGTTCGAGGTCTCTTCGGGCACTACAGATAGCGTCTCGGTGTAGATTGGGAAGACCTCTTCATGCTATCCTCTCGCCTCAGCGACAAGCTCTCGTTCTTTGAGAAAACCGTGCTGAGCAAGACGTTGGTTTCTCTGAGAGGTCGTCATCTGAAGACTGGATTTGCACGTGCAGGGCGAGAGGTGTTTTCTCTTCGCTCGCAGTCCATCCAGCTCCTCGCTCCCGGCTCCCATTTCCCAACCGATACGAATCTGAATGGCCGACCTGGTCGGCTGCTGCTTTTGTCTCGTTGCATGGTTTGAATGCACGGCAATCAGCGGCATCCCAGTGGGTCTTGAACTAAAAACAAGCTGACATGACTGAAAGGAAGTCCATGCAAACACTCGCCACCTCCACTCCGAACCCCACGGCCTTGCAACGTGCGAACGCGCCAGCGGTCGCCGAGGCTTCTGCCTACCAGGGCTATCAGATCATTCGCCGCAACGGAGCGGTGGTGACGTTTGAGCCGAGCAAGATTGCCGTTGCGTTGATGAAGGCCTTTCTGGCGGTGCATGGCACGCAGGGTGCGGCATCGGCCAGCGTGCGCGAGACGGTGGATGGATTGACCGATTCGGTGGTTCGTGCGCTGGTGCGTTCGCGCCCGGCAGGGGGCACCTTCCACATCGAAGACATTCAAGATCAGGTCGAGTTGGGTTTGATGCGCGGTGGCCACCATGAAGTGGCACGCGCCTATGTGCTGTATCGCGAGCGCCGTTCGCAAGAGCGCCTGAAGCAGGGCAATGCGCCCGCAGCGCCTGATTCGACGCTGATGGTCGTTGACCGCGGTCAGCGCGTACCGCTCGACCTGCAACGCCTGCAGACCTTGGTGGAATCGGCTTGTGCCGGCCTCGGCGCCGATGTGCGGCCCGAGCCGATCCTGATCGAGACCAAGCGCAATCTGTATGACGGCGTGCCGATCGATGAAGTGCACAAGGCAGCGATCTTGGCCGCCCGGACGCTGATCGAAAGAGACCCGAGCTACACCCGCGCGACCGCCCGGTTGCTGCTGCACACGATCCGCAAAGAAATCCTCGGCGAGGAATTGCTGCATGCCGAGATGCACACCCGCTACGCCGATTACTTCCCGACGTACATCAAGAAGGGCGTTCAGGCTGAACTGCTGGATGAAAAGCTGCTGCAGTACGACCTGACGAAGCTGGGCGCTGCGCTGAAGGCCGATCGCGATCTGGATTTCGACTACCTCGGTTTGCAGACGCTGTATGACCGCTACTTCCTGCACATCAACGAAAGCCGCATCGAATTGCCGCAGGCTTTCTATATGCGTGTGGCGATGGGCCTGGCGCTGAACGAGATCGATCGCGAAGCCCGCGCGATCGAGTTCTACGAAGTGCTGTCCAGCTTCGACTTCATGAGCAGCACGCCAACGCTGTTCAATGCCGGCACCCGCCGCTCGCAACTCTCCAGCTGCTACCTGACCACCGTCTCGGATGATCTCGACGGCATCTATGAAGCGCTGAAGGAAAACGCGCTGCTGTCGAAGTTCGCTGGCGGCCTCGGCAACGACTGGACCAACGTGCGTGCGCTCGGCTCGCACATCAAGGGCACGAACGGCAAGAGCCAAGGCGTTGTGCCGTTTCTGAAGGTCGTCAACGACACCGCAGTGGCCGTCAATCAGGGTGGCAAGCGCAAGGGCGCGGTCTGCGCGTACCTGGAAACCTGGCACCTCGACATCGAAGAGTTCCTGGAACTGCGCAAGAACACCGGCGATGACCGTCGTCGCACGCACGACATGAACACCGCGAACTGGATCCCGGACCTGTTCATGCGCCGTGTGATGGAAGGCGCCGACTGGACCTTGTTCTCGCCATCGAACTGCCCGGACCTGCATGACAAGTTCGGCAAGGCCTTCGAGGAGGCGTACGTCGCCTACGAAGCCCGCGCCGACCGCGGCGAGATCAAGCTCTTCAAGCGCATGCCGGCCAAGGACCTGTGGCGCAAGATGCTGTCAATGCTGTTCGAGACCGGCCATCCCTGGATCACCTTCAAGGACGCCTGCAACGTGCGTTCGCCGCAGCAGCATGTGGGCGTCGTGCACTCGAGCAACCTGTGCACCGAGATCACGCTGAACACCAATGAAAGCGAGATCGCTGTCTGCAACCTCGGTTCGGTCAATCTGGTTCATCACCTGACCACAAGCGCAGAGGGCGCGCGCATCATCGACCAGGTCAAGCTGAAGAAGACGATCTCGACGGCGATGCGCATGCTCGACAACGTGATCGACATCAACTACTACGCTGTCAAGAAAGCGCGTGACTCCAACCTGCGCCACCGCCCGGTCGGCCTGGGGATCATGGGCTTCCAGGACGCGCTGTATGAGCTGCGCACGCCGTATGCCTCCGATGCGGCCGTGGCGTTCGCCGATCGTTCGATGGAAGCCGTCTGCTATTACGCCTACTGGGCATCGACCGAGCTCGCGCAAGAGCGCGGCCGCTACTCCAGCTACCGCGGCTCGCTGTGGGACCGCGGCATCCTGCCGATCGACTCGATCGACCTGCTGGTCGAAGAGCGCGGCGGCTATGTCGAAGTGGACCGCACGACCACGCTCGACTGGAACCTGCTGCGCGGCCGCATCAGCGAGCACGGCATGCGCAACTCCAACTGCGTGGCGATCGCGCCGACCGCGACCATCTCCAACATCGTGGGCGTCAGCGCTTCGATCGAACCCAACTTCGGCAACCTGTCGGTCAAGTCGAATCTGTCTGGCGAGTTCACGATCATCAACGAGTACCTCGTGCGCGACCTGAAGAAGCTCGGCCTATGGGACGACGTGATGGTGATGGACTTGAAGCATTTCGACGGTTCGCTGCGCCGCATCGACCGTGTGCCCGAAGAGCTGAAGGCCTTGTATGCCACGGCCTTCGAAGTCGAAACGCAGTGGCTGGTCGAAGCGGCAGCGCGTCGCCAGAAGTGGATCGACCAGGCGCAGTCGCTCAACATCTACATGGCCGGTGCATCGGGCAAGAAGCTCGATGAGACCTACAAACTCGCCTGGTTGCGTGGTCTGAAGACGACCTACTACCTGCGTACCGTAGGGGCGACTCATGCCGAGAAATCGACGGTGAAAGCGGGCCACATGAACTCGGTATCGAGCGGTGGTGGCTCATCGGTGAAAGCCACTGCAGCGCCTGCGCTTGCGGCGCCTTCGGAGCCTGCGACAGACATCAAGTTTTGCGCGATCGATGACCCGACATGCGAGGCTTGTCAGTGAGCGTCATGCAGCGTTGAACGCATGCTGTTGACTGTGTTGATCGAGCTTGAAAATCGATGCGACACAGCAACAGCGAAGCGGTCGCGATGTCAATAAGTGCTTGGTGTTTCAACACAACACTCCGATAATTCATACGCACAGGAAATTCACTATGTTGGTTTGGGAAGAAGACCTTAAGCCCTCGACAACTCACAAGGCGAGTCCCGCGCAGAGCCTGCCCTCTCAAGCGCGTGCATCTGCTACGTCTCCTGTCTTCGAAGACTCTCTTGAACAAGCTGCTGTGTCGAGCTCTTCAACAGCTCCGCAGGCTCCCACAGAGACCAGTACCCGCCGCGTCAGTGCTGCCGACAAGCGCATCATCAACGGCAAGACCGACGTCAATCAGTTGGTGCCGTTCAAGTACAAGTGGGCGTGGGAGAAGTACCTTGCGACCTGCGCCAATCACTGGATGCCGCAAGAGGTCAACATGTCGCGTGACATCGCGACCTGGAAAGATCCGAACGGTCTGAGCGAAGACGAGCGCCGCATCATCAAGCGCAACCTCGGCTTCTTCGTCACTGCCGATTCGCTGGCCGCCAACAACATCGTGCTTGGCACTTACCGCCACATCACGGCGCCCGAGTGCCGCCAGTTCCTGTTGCGCCAAGCGTTCGAAGAAGCGATCCATACGCACGCGTATCAGTACATCGTTGAGTCGCTCGGTCTGGATGAGAGCGAGATCTTCAACGCCTACAACGAGGTGAAGTCGATTCGCGATAAGGACGAGTTCCTGATCCCGTTCATCAACGCGATCATGGACCCCAACTTCGTGACCGGCACACCCGAGAACGACCGCACGCTGTTGAAGTCGCTGATCGTCTTCGCCTGCCTGATGGAAGGCCTGTTCTTCTACGTCGGCTTCACGCAGATTCTTGCGTTGGGTCGCCAGAACAAGATGACCGGTGCGGCCGAGCAGTA
>CAHJWV010000477.1 GCA_903643055.1 Burkholderiales bacterium
ACGGTCTTCGGGCCGATTCGGGAAGCTGAAGGCCGGCGTCAGCGCACGCAACACCGGGCGCGATAGATCTGTCATCTTTTTCTCTCCTGGTGGGGAAGAGGCCTCAGCCGCGAGCCTCAATTGGTCACATTTCCAACCTTTCAAAGTGTGCACTCGCAAATCTTGTAAGCCCTTAGCTGCCGGTTAATTTAAGAAAAATATTGAATTAAGAGGTTTCTGTCGGCCGGCCGTTCGGTGGGTGTTTAAACGGGCTCTGCCAACCCAGCGCGCTGCGTTTTTGTCAATTTATGGGGCTTCGAATCTTTACTGAAATGCAATTTTTGAGATTGGTTGTGCGATAGCTGCCACTTTAGAGGTCTGGATTTGTGCTAACAATGTGAGTTTTGACTAACTGACTTGGTGATTTTGGGGACACGCCGAAACTCGTTGAATGCGGCCGATGCCGCGCTCCGGACGCCGGAGCGATGACCCGGGCTTCGACCGGTCGGACGTGAAAATAACGCTATAAGAACGCTGACATTTCGGTCTTCAAATCATGCTTGTCCGTGCACATGGCGGACCGACGCGAAAGTCGTTGGCTCGATGGCCAGAGGCGGCTGCGGGGATGAACACCAAGGTGATCTGGTGCACCGATGGCGCAATCAAAGACCGTCGATGTCGATCAAGCCGGCTACTTGACTGCCCGAGCGGAGCTGGCGACCTGCTGCAGCCACTTTTCGCGCGATGCGGTCCCCGGCCGCTTGTGCCGCGTCCACATAACTTGACGCGAGCGCGCCGCAGTAGCTGTCGGACTTGGGGTGGCCGAGGACGTCCGTGATGTTTTGAGGCATGCCAGTGGCGGTCGACGTTGCGATCCGGTTGGAGGGACGGGCGCATTGCCAGTGACAGACGGTGCCGCCCCGGACCGTGATCGGCGCGCTGGATGGACCGGGATGCCGCGCAAAGAAAAGCGGTCATGACCTCATAGTCATGACCCGCGGTGATGGCGTGAGTTGGCCGATGCTTATTGTTCAGCGAACGCGCGTTCGATGACGAAGTCGCCCGGCTTCGAAGTGTTGCCTTCCTTGAAGCCCTTGTGTTCGAGCATGTGCTTCAGGTCGCGCAGCATGCCGGGGCTGCCGCAGATCATCACGCGGTCGTTGGCCGGGTCAAAGCCGGGCACTTGCAAGTCTTCGAACAGCTTGCCGCTTTCGATGAGCTGCGTGACGCGGCCCATGGTGCGGTAGTTTTCGCGCGTCACGGTCGGGTAGTAGCTCAGCTGGCTGCTGATCAGCTCACCGAGGATCTCGTGGGCGGGCAAGTGCTCGGTCAGCAGGTCGTGGTAGGCCAACTCGTCGACCTGGCGCACGCCATGCACGAGCACGACCTTCTCGAAGCGTTCATAGGTTTCCGGGTCACGAATGATGCTCATGAACGGCGCGAGGCCGGTGCCGGTGGACAACAGGTAGAGCCGCTTGCCCGGCAGCAGGTAATCGAGCAGCAGCGTGCCGGTGGGCTTGCGGCCGACGACGATGGTGTCGCCCACCTTGATGTGCTGCAGGCGAGAGGTCAAGGGGCCGTCAGGCACCTTGATGCTCAGGAACTCGAGGTGATCTTCGTAATTGGCGCTGACGATGCTGTAAGCGCGCAGCAGCGGTTTGCCTTCGACCCGCAGGCCGATCATCGTGAAGTGCCCGTTGCTGAACCGCAGTGCGGGGTCGCGGGTGGTCGTGAACGTGAACAGGCGGTCTGTCCAGTGGTGAACGCTCAGGACTCGTTCTTCGTTGAATGCGCTCATGGTCTTCGGGTAGTTTTGAAAGAAGGGGACGGCGGCGGCGAGCGGTATTTTCAGGCCTGAAGGCCCGCCCTTTCTGTTTTCCTGCTTTTTTGCTTTCTCGTTTTGCGAATAAGCCTGCTCGTGTTTTCACTCGCTTCGGGCGGAGCTGCAAGGAAATAAGCGGTTTTTCAAGCATTGCTCGGTGCATGAGTGCAGTCGCAAGCTCGCCACACTTGATTCACGTGAGTCGAGTTCCCGGAGACCTTGCCATGACCCCTTTTCCCTGCCGAACCCTGATGCAACGCCGCGCCGGCCTTTGGCTCTTGCGGGCCGCGCTGGCCTTGGCCGCGGTGTCTGCAGCGGCGGCCGGGTTACCCGCGAATCCATCGCCTCCGGGCGCTGTGCGCTTGCGGGTGGTCGGCGGCCTGGCTGGCCTGAACCAATACACGCGGCATGAAGAACCGTTCTGGACCCGAGACTTCGCCCGGCTGACCGGCGGGCGGGCCGTAGCCGAGATCGTGCCGTTCGATCGGGCGGGTATCCGTGGGCAGGAAATGCTGCGCTTGGTGCAAACGGGTGCGGTGCCTTTCGGCACGGCGCTCTTGAGCACGAGTTCGGCGCAAGACCAGGAACTGGCCGCGCCCGACCTGGCCGGCCTCAACCCCGACATCGCATCGATCGGGCGTAGCGTTGCTGCATTCCGGCCCTATCTGACCAAGATGCTGCGCGAGCGTTACGGCATCGAGCTGTTGGCCTTGTACATCTACCCCGCACAGGAAATCTTCTGCAAGAAGCCGTTGAAGGGTCTGGCCGAGATCGCCGGGCGCCGTGTCCGGACTTCCAATTCATCGCAAGCCGATTGGGTGGAAGCGCTCGGCGGCGTGCCGGTGCAAATCGTATTTGCCGAGATCACGGCCAACCTGCGCAGCGGCAACATCGAATGCGCCATCACCGGCACGATGTCGGGCAACACGATCGGTCTGTATGAACTCACGAGCTACATCCATACCGCGCCAATCACCTGGGGGCTGGCAGCTTTCGTGGCCAATGGCGCGGCCTGGCAGGCGCTGGCACCGGAGGTGCAGGGCCTGCTGCGACGCGAGCTGCCGCGGCTCGAGTCGGCGATCTGGGCCGAGGCGGCGCACGAGACCGGCGAGGGCATCGCCTGCAACACCGGCTCGGCGTCGTGCAAGAACGGCCGCAAGGGCCAGATGACCGAGGTGCCGGAGTCGGCAGCCGATCAGAAGCTGCGCCGCGAGATTCTGGCCAAGACGGTGTTGCCACGCTGGGTGCAGCGCTGTGGTCCGCAATGCGCGGAGGTATGGCGTCAGACGGTCGGCCCGGTGGTCGGCATCGAGCTGCGTTAAGCAAGGTCACGAACCTGACGCACCACTGCAAAGCGACCGCGATGCCTCTCCCGTTGCTTCCTCGCCGAGTGTCTTTCGCGATTTGGGGCGCGGCCGCCTTGCTGTGCGCTGCCACCCTGGGCGCTGCGGCGGTATTGATTTCTTATGACGAACGCGCTGCGATGAAGGAAAGCGAAGGCAAGGCGCAGCGTTTCGTGGCGGGTGCCGAAGCCTCGCTGAACCGCACGCTGATCGGTGTCGACCTGCTGCTCGCCGACATGGCCGAGGTGCTGATGCCGGCCGCCAACGACAGTGCGCTCGATGCCGCCGCGGCGGCGCACGCGCTGCGCAGTCAAACCAACCGCAACATGCTGCTGCGCGACATCGCGCTGGTCGACAGCGAAGGCACGGTGTTGGCTGCAGCACGGCCCGACACCGCGCGGCTGGGCTTGCCGCTGTCGCATGACTTCATTCATGACGCAGCGATGCAGGTCGCGTCGTCGATGCGCATCAGCGGCCCGCTGCTGAATTTCTCCAGTTCGGAGCGCGCGCTGTATTTCGCGCGGCCGGTCAGCCTGCCTGGGAATCACCGCATGTTGGTGGTGGCCGAGGTGCCCCTGCCGCTGATTGGGTCGATCCTGTCCCAATCGGCCGAGATTCCCGGCTTGTCGGTCAGCCTGGAGCGCGAAGACGGCGAGCTGCTGGCGAGCCTGCCGGCGATCGATGCACGCCTGGGTTCACGCCTGCACATGCCGATCGACGCGAACTGGACAGACGGGCTGGCCCATCGCCTGCCGGGCCGCCTGGATGAGCAGCCGTCGATCGTTGTGGCGCGGCCGACGCTCTATCGCTCGGTGCTGGTGGCAGCGAGCATCTCGACGGAAGCGGCACTCGCGCAATGGCGCGACGAGCGGCAGGTGGTGCTGATCACGGCGGTCAGCTTTGTTTTGATGATCTTGCTGGCGGCTTGGGCGGCGCACTGGCAGGTGCTGAAGCTGGCCCGTGCGCGGCGCGAACTCGTGCAGGCAACGCAGACCGTCGATCAGGCGCTGGCCTCGATGAACGAAGGCTTCATGCTGTGCGACGCCGCCGACCGGGTGGTGACCTGGAACCAACGCTATGTCGACATCGCGCCGTGGCTGCGTGGCGAACTCACGCAGGGCATGCCCTTCGAGCGCATCGTCGAGATCTCGATGACCGCGGTGCTGCCCAATGCGCAGGCCCAGCAGCGCCGCGCCTGGTGTGACATGCGCATGTCGGTGCATCGCGGCGGCACCGGCATGTTCGATCAGCAACTGCCCGACGGCCGCATGATTCATGTGGTGGAGCGGCGCACGCCCGATGGCGGCGTGGTCAGCCTGTTCAGCGACGTCACCGCGATCGAGCGGGATCTGTCGCGTGCGCTTGCGGCCGCGGAAGCCGCGACCTTGGCGAAAGCGCAATTGATCGCCTCGCTGAGCCGAGAGATCCGCACGCCGCTCAATGGCGTGCTGGGCATGAACCGGCTGCTGCTGCGCACGCCACTGACCGAAGCGCAGCGCGACTACGCGCGCACCATCCAGGCCTCGGGCATGGCGATGCTGGCCTTGATCAACGATACCGTCGACATGACGAAGGTCGAGACCGGCCGCATGGCGCTGGATGTGGCCGCCTTCGACCCGGCGGTGCTGCTGAACGAAGTGATGGCCACGATGGCGGTGCGGGCCCATGAAAAGCAACTGGTGCTCGGCAGCGAGATGGCGGCCGATTTGCCAAAGCTCTTGCTCGGTGACGCCGGCCGGCTGCGCCAGGTGCTGTTCAACCTGATCGGCAATGCATTGAAGTTCACCGAGCTGGGCAGCGTGCAGGTGCAGCTGGGCTTTCACGGCCTGTCCGAAGGCGCGGGTTCACCTAACGAACGTGTTGAGCTGACGATCGCCGTCAGGGACACGGGCGTCGGCATCGCCGCCGAGCGGATTCCGCAACTCTTCGGCCGCTTCGTGCCCGCCAGCAGCCGCACCGCGCGTCGCCATGAAGGCTCGGGGCTGGGGCTTGCGATCAGCCGCGAGATCATCGATTTGATGGGCGGGCGCATTTCGGTGGAGACCGATCTCGGCGTGGGCAGCACCTTCCGAGTCTGGGTACCGCTGGTGCGCGGCACGGCGCGGGTGGAGGCGGCCGATGGTGCGAGCCACGCACCGGCCGAGGCCGCCCATGGACTGCGCGTGCTGGTGGCCGAAGACAACGAAGTCAACCAGGTCGTGGTGCGGGCGCTGCTGGAGCAGATGGGCCACACCAGCGAGATCGTCGGCAACGGCGCCGAGGTGGTTAGACGGGTTCAGGAAGGAAGTTATGACGTCGTGCTGATGGACATCCAGATGCCGGACATGGATGGCGAGACCGCCACCCGGGAGATCCGGGCGCTGGAAGGGGCCGCGGCGTCGATTCCGATCATCGCGCTGACGGCCAACGCGATGGTGGCCGACCGCGACAGCTACCTCGCCGCCGGCATGGACGACTATGTCGCCAAGCCGATCAACGTGAGGCAGCTGGCGGCCGCCATCTCCCGGGTGATGGCCCGTGGGATGGCTCCGGGCATTGCAACCACGGCCCGGGCCTGAAGCTTGGGTTCGTCAAGGCGCCGGGAGGCGCTGCGTTGCCAAGCCAACTGGGGTGTGGGGATGGGGATGGGCCGGTAGCGCAGCCGTCAGGCGCTGCAGGCCTTGTGCATCCACCGGCAGAACCTGCCCAGGCAAGCGAAGTTCGGCCACGGCGACGAGCGCGCCCGGCATCGCGGCATGGTTGGTGACGGTGGTCGCCGGCAGCAGCGGAACGATCAGCAGCGCGACGATGTTGATGATCTTGATCAGCGGGTTGACGGCCGGGCCGGCAGTGTCTTTGTACGGATCGCCGACGGTGTCACCGGTCACGGCCGCCTTGTGCGCCTCGCTGCCTTTGCCGCCGTGGTGGCCATCTTCGATGTATTTCTTCGCGTTGTCCCAGGCGCCACCGCCGGTGCACATCGAGATCGCGACGAACAGGCCGGTCACGATCGTGCCCATCAGCAAGCCACCGAGCGCAGCCGGGCCGAGCAGCAGGCCGACGGCGATCGGCACGATCACCGGCAGCAGGCTGGGCACGATCATTTCCTTGATCGCCGCGGTGGTCAGCATGTCGACCGCGCGGCCGTATTCCGGCTTGGCTGTGCCTTCCATGATGCCTTTGATGTCACGGAACTGACGCCGCACTTCCTCGACCACCGCGCCGGCTGCGCGGCCCACCGCCTCCATCGCCATCGCGCCGAAGAGATAAGGTATCAGCCCGCCGATGAACAGTCCGACGATCACCTGCGGGTTGCTCAGGTCGAAGCTGACGTGCAGGCCGCGGCCTTCGAGTGAATGGGTGTAATCGGCGAACAGCACCAGCGCGGCCAGGCCGGCCGAGCCGATCGCATAGCCCTTGGTGACCGCCTTGGTCGTGTTGCCCACGGCATCGAGCGGGTCGGTCACGTCGCGAACGCTCTTCGGCAGCTCGGCCATCTCGGCGATGCCGCCGGCGTTGTCGGTGATCGGCCCGTAGGCATCGAGTGCGACAACGATGCCGGCCATGCTGAGCATCGAGGTCGCGGCAATCGCGATGCCGTACAGGCCGGCGAGCTGAAACGCGACGAGGATCGCGATGCAGACGAACACCACCGGCCACGCGGTGGAGCGCATCGACACGCCCAGGCCGGCAATGATGTTGGTGCCATGGCCGGTGGTCGAGGCCTGCGCGATGTGCCGCACCGGCTTGTATTGGGTGCCGGTGTAGTACTCCGTGATCCACACCATTGCGGCCGTCAGCACCAGGCCGACGACGCAGGTACCGAACAGCGCGAGCGTCGGCACCGTGGTGCCGCTGGCCAGCGTCAGTGACTGTGGAAAGAGATTGACGGTGACGAAGTAGAAGGCGATCAGCGACAGCACGCCCGAGACCGCCAGGCCCTTGTAGAGCGCGGGCATCACGTTCTTCATGCCCGGCGAGGCTTTCACAAAGCTGCAGCCGATGATCGACGCAATGATCGACACGCCACCCAGCAGCAGCGGGTAGATCACCGCGTTCAGCGTGCTGGGGTCGCCCACCACCAGCGCGGCCAGCGACATGGTCGCGATCAAGGTCACGGCATAGGTTTCGAACAGGTCGGCGGCCATGCCGGCGCAGTCACCCACGTTGTCGCCGACGTTGTCGGCGATCACCGCCGGGTTGCGCGGGTCGTCTTCGGGGATGCCGGCCTCGACCTTGCCGACCAGATCGGCGCCCACATCAGCGCCCTTGGTGAAGATGCCGCCGCCCAGCCGCGCGAAGATCGAGATCAGCGAGGCACCAAAGGCAAAGCCCAACAATGGCTTGAGCTGCTGCGACAGGTTGATCGCGGTGCTGGCTTGCGAGGTGAGGTAAGAGAAGAACAGCGTG
>CAHJWV010000478.1 GCA_903643055.1 Burkholderiales bacterium
CGAATTGCGAAGCCCGTTTCAGGGCACTCGCAACACCTTTCAACAGCCGGATTCGCGATTTGTTTGTCTGTGTCGCTCGACATGAGCGCACTCAGATAAACCCGAAGATTGTAGCACGGCGCTCCCCGTTACCTCATGACCGATGATCTGACTGCCACTCGAGATGCCGTCCTGGCTGCGCGCCTGCGCCCCGAGGACGCCCTCGCGCGGTCCCTTCAAGCTGCAGACACGCCTGCGCTGACGCATACCTACATCCGTCGCTTCGACGAGCAAGCCCGAGTCGCTGCGCGTATCGCCGGCCTGCAAATCGACGCCGGCTTACCTCTGCCGCCGCTGGCGGGCCTGTCCGTCAGCGTCAAAGACTTGTTTGACGTTCAGGGCGCACCTACCTCGGCCGCGTCACGGATTCTTTCGACGAGCAAAGCGGCCAAGGCCGACAGCGAAGCCGTGGCCCGATTGCGCCGCGCCGGTGCCGCCATCGCAGGCCACACCAACATGACAGAGTTCGCCTTCTCCGGCATTGGCCTCAACCCGAACTGCGGCACACCGGCCAATGTCGCCGCCGATCGGCTGGGCTTCCCAGGCCGCATCCCGGGCGGATCGACGTCGGGCGGCGCCTCGTCGGTGGCCGGCGGCGCTGCATGGGCAGCACTCGGCTCCGATACCGGCGGCTCGATCCGTATCCCCGCGGCCTTACAGGGTTTGGTCGGCTTCAAGAACACCGCCCGCCTGACCCCTCTGCGCGGCGCGATTCCGCTGTCGACGACGCTGGATACTGCATGCGCCATTAGTTTGTCGGTACGCGATGCCGTGCTGCTCCATGAAGTACTCGCAGCCAGAGAAGTTCCATTGGTGCGTGCACCGCTGGCGCATCGCCGATTGGCCGTTCCGATCGAGTTGCTTGATGGGCTCGACCTCCCTGTGTCAAACGCATTCGAACGTGCGCTGGATCTGTTGAGCCAGGCCGGTGCCCGTATCGAAGAAATCCCGCTGCCCGAATTCGCAGAGTTGGCATCGATCAACGCAAGCGGTGGCTTTTCAGCGACCGAGAGTTGGGCTCGGCATCGCCACTTGCTCGCCGAACGCGGCGCCGAAATTGACCCTCGCGTGGTCACTCGAATCCGCCGAGGCGAAGGCGTGAGTGCAGCTGACTATCTCGACTTGGTACAAGCACGTGCGGCATGGATTGAACGCATGCTGCTGCGCATTCAAGGCTTCGATGCAATGCTGAGCCCAACGGTGCCAATCGTCGCGCCCACGATCGAAAGCTTGTCCAGCGACGAGGCCTTTTTTGCCACCAATGCGCTGCTGCTGCGCAATCCATCGGTCGTCAACATGCTGGATGGCTGCGCCCTGTCGCTGCCCTGCCAGCAAGCCGGCGAACTGCCGGTCGGCTTGATGGTTTGGGCCGGCGCATTGCGGGATGACACCGTACTCGACGTGTCGCTTGCCATTGAACACGCCTTGCAGCAGGGAGGCTTCTGATGCGCGTCGCTGTGATCGGCGCCGGCATTGTCGGCGTGACCTCGGCGTATGAGTTGGCTGCCGACGGCCATCAGGTGACGGTTTTCGAACGGCGTGGCAGCGTGGCGGCGGAAGCCAGCTTCGCCAATGGCGGCGTGCTAGCGCCAGGTTATGTCACGCCCTGGGCTGCGCCAGGAATGCGTGGCCGTCTGATTCGGCAAAGCCTGAGCGAGCACCGCAGCCTGCGCTTCGGCAAGCGCATCGACGCCGCGACGCTCGCCTGGGTCTGGCGCTGGTGGCGCTCATGCGGCGCCACAGCCTATCGCGCAAACCATGTGCGCATGCATCGCCTGGCCGCCTACAGCCAGCAACGGCTCGCTCAACTTCGGCAGTCTTTGCAGCTCGACTACGAGCGCAGCAGCGGCCTTCTTGTTGCGCTCAGAACGCCTGCCGATCTGGCGTTAGCTCAACCCGGACTTGCGGTGCTGCGTGACCTCGGCGTTCGTTTCGAGATGCGCGATGCCGCCGGCTGCCTGCTCGCCGAGCCCGGCCTCAATGCCGACACGTCGCTGCATGCCGGCATCTATCTGCCTCAAGACGAAGTCGGCAACTGCCGCCAGTTCGCAGTGCTGCTGCGCGAAGAAGCGCAGCGCCGCGGTGTGACATTTCGGTTCCACACCGAAGCCCAATCCATCGACCCCGGGCCCCAGCCACAGCTGACGTCGCTGCATGTACCCGCCGATGAATCGACCCGCCTGCAAAGCGATCCCACACGGGACGCTCCGTCCTTCGATGACACGCCCTCCGGGCCGGAAACAGAGAGCTTCGATGCGATCGTGCTCTGCGCCGCCATCGGTACGCCGGGCCTGCTCAGGCCACACGGCATCAAGCTGCCATTGCTACCGGTCTATGGCTATTCGGTCACGGCACCGATTCGCCATCACGAAGCCCATCCTCATATCGGCCCGCGGGCCGGCATGGTCGATGAGCATCACAAGATCGCGATCACCCGCATCGGCGCACGCGTTCGCGTGGCGGGTGGCGCAGAGTTGGGCGGCCTGCCCAGGCGGCACAACAAGGCCATGCTGGAGACGCTGTACAAGGTGCTGAACGATTGGTATCCCGGTGCGGCACGCATGAGCCAGGCCCAGGTGTGGAAAGGTGCGAGACCGATGCTGCCCGATGGACCGCCGGTGCTGGGTGCCAGCGGCCTGCCAGGCGTCTGGGTGAACTTGGGCCATGGCGCGAGCGGTTGGGCGCTGGCCTGTGGCTCTGCGCGTGTGCTTGCCGACGACGTGGCGGGGCGCATCGCAGCGATCGACACCGAAGGCCTGGGGATTGGACGCCTGCTGCGATGAAGAACTTTCGACGTCGTCAGCACTCCCAGCTTGATTGAACAATCGATGGGTCACCACGATGATGGAGCGAATTCTTC
>CAHJWV010000479.1 GCA_903643055.1 Burkholderiales bacterium
TCAGGGGATTTGGGATGCAAGATTCACGCCGGAAAGTGAGCGTTCATGCGGGGTGTAGCGGTATTGCAGGGCCGACTTCTTAGTTTAGACTACAATGTATATTATGTAAAGTTGTTGAGATGCGCTGAAAGAGTTGCTTTTTCAGCTCTTGGCTCTCTAACTCACCCTGATTCTTGCTCCTCGACGAGATGAATCGAGTGGTTCCATGAGGCGCGCTGGTGGAGTTGGTGTGGCGCTGCGCCCCTGCGGGGCTGGCTGCCGGAAGGTTCGTTGATCCGCGTTCGGCGTCGCCGGTGATCCAAAGCCGGTCAAAGGCCGTAAATTGGCTGCGGACTGATCACCGTTGCTTCCGGCTGGCTGCCGCCGGATCAGCGCAGCCGCCAAAACACCCTTGACCGACCGCTGGACCCTCTGCACTGTCGACTGGCTTCTTGCGTAACATCCTTGTTGCCGCAATCGCGACCCTCGGATCATCGTTGCTGCACCAATAGTGCATTTTGGTTGGCCGCGGATCGTTGCTGCTGCGGCATTGGCGACCGGCGGATCATCGTTGCTGCGCTCACATTGCCATTTGGCTTCCTGGGGATCATTGCCGCTGCTGACTTGGCGCTCACTGGTTGCGAAAGGATCAGCGACACTGCTGTGAGGTTTGCGTTTTGCCGCCCTGAGGTTAGGCTGCCGGGCTGCCATGCATGCCTGCTCACAGGACTAGACTGCTCGAATGACGCCCTCCTCCGTACCTTCGTCTCAGCCTCAAGGCGGGCTCTGGGTAACGTTGCCGCAAGCGCTATCAGAGGCGGTTGCGCGAGTGCACACCGAGGGCGAAACGCTCGAATCCTTTGTCAATGACGCGGTGCGAGAGAACATCAGGCGGCGGCAGCTCGCTGGGTTGGGATCTGGCGCACAGGACCGTGATTGCCTACCGAGCTCAGACCATTTGTGTTGCCGCAGTTCATCGGCACCGGGGTAGCGGGCCACCTCGCCTTCGCCGCTCGGCGCCCTTGGCGACGCGACACCGCGACAAGCCGTCGAGCAAAGCCATGCCGAACGGGTGTTGGAGGTGGCCCTGCACGGCGGCTGACCGAACCTCGTCTGTTCTGGGGACCGGCGCAATTCGATTCTCGAGCCTCGGGCAACGTCCGGCAGCCTATCCCATGCGCTGTTCTAAGCGGCAAGCGCCACCTATGCATCGACTTCGTCAGGCGCCTGCTCGTCAACCGACGCAGCGTTCGCCTTCTTGAACGTGGCGAGTTCGTTGTGTACCTCGCTGACCCTCACCAGGCGCAGGAGCGCGGAGGCTTCCTCGAACCAGTCCTCGTCCTGACCCGCCCATGGCTCGGCTGTTTCGAGCGTGATGTCGAAGCGCTCGATGTCCTGCCGCAGACAGTCGTCCACGAACCAGTCCCGACCGGGCCGATACGGCAGCGCGTACCAGCTTTGGAAGAAAGGCTCGAGCGCCTCGATGCCGCGCAAAACGACCTGCAGCTCCTCACGTGCCTCAGCGTGCAAACCCGCCAGCAGAGGGAGACGGTCGTCAGTCGTGGCCAACGTCGCGACAATCTGCCAGCACAGGCCACCAGGGGACTTGAACTTCACGTTGCGAATGAAATCAGCAGCCTGCCGCCGTTCGCCGGCGCGGCTGCACAGTGAGGCTTGGAGGGCATTCGCCTCCCGCTCCCATTCCTGGTCGACCTCCTCGGTTCCGCGTTCGGCGCAGGCCTCCAAGTAGGTATAGAACGCAGCAGCCAGTTGTCCCGTCGTCATTTCCTCGCCAGCTGCAAAGAGTCGGTTGGCAAAGCCTTCGGCTGTGCCGATGCCGCCGTCCCATACGCGTTTGTCGAGGCCGTAGTCGCGGATGACTCGGCGAGCGTCATTGGGGGTCCTGTTCAGATGGCTCTTGGTAAGCGGCTGGCCGCGGCACCTTGATGGGCATCGGTCTTTGTAGGAGCCTCGTGTCCACTTAGACTTCTTGGTGGACACGTGCACACTATTGCGGACGAAGCGGGCGTTGCGATGGGTCGTCGGCGCCGACGCATTCACAGCGATGAGTTCAAGGCGCAGGTTGTCGCGGCCTGCAGACCGGCGGGCGTATCGATCGCCGCCGTGGCGATGGCCAACGGCGTCAACGCCAATCTGGCGCGCCGGTGGGTCAAGGCATCCGAGCGCTGCGCCGAGCGGCGCAGCGGTGCTCAGCCCGCTGCGCTCACCAGCGGCGTTGCGTCGACAGAGTTCGTGCCGCTGACGTTGCCGGCGGCTGCGCCGCCGCAGGACATCCGTATCGAGTTGCGCCGCGGCGCTACCGCCATCAGCCTGAGTTGGCCCTGCAGCGCGGCATCGGAGTGCTCGGCCTGGTTGCGTGAGCTGCTGCGGTGATCCGTATCGACGCCGTCTGGCTGGCGGTCCAACCGATCGACATGCGCGCCGGTGCCGAGCGGCTGCTGGCAAGCGTGGTGCAGGTCTTCGGCGCCGCACAGGCGCACCACGGCTACCTCTTCGCCAACGCCCGGTTGACCCGCATCAAGCTGCTGGTGCATGACGGGTTCGGCGTCTGGTGCGCAGCGCGGCGCCTGCACAAGGGCAGCTTCGAATGGCCGAGTGGCGCAACAACCGGGAGCGCAGCCGGCACGCCAGCCGGCACAGTGCCGATCACGTTGACCCGCGATCAATTCGACGCCCTGGTGGTGGGATTGCCGTGGCAGCGCCTCGAGCAACTCCGAGTCATTACCCGCATGTGAGTCGGGCCGCAACGGCCGATCGAAGGCAATTGGGCGAAGACCCGATGGGTGGTCGACGCTCGGTCTCGAACAATGCCACATGCTCGACGTGCAGGCCATCGACCCCCAGGACATCTCGGCGCTGAGCGCGGGCGAACTGGGGGGCCTCTTCACCCAGATGCGGGCTCACATCGACGAGCAGAGCCGCCACATCGGCGAGCAGAGCAAACGCATCGACTCACAAGCGCAGGCCATCAAGTGGCGCGACGCGAAGATCCAGAGCATCACGTTCCAGCTCGCGCGGTTCAAGGCCTGGAAGTTCGGCGCCAGGACCGAGCGCATGAACGCCGAGCAGCGCGACATCTTCGAGGAGACCTGTGCGGCCGACCAGGCCAGCCTGGAGGCGCAGCTCGCCGCCCTGCAAGGCACAGCCGGCGACGGCAGCGCACCCGAGAAGGAAGCCGACAAGGACACCCACAAGCAGCCCCGCCGCCCACCCAGGCGCGAAGCCTTGCCGGAGCACCTGCCACGCGTGGATCAGCGCGTGGAGCCCGAGGACACGCGCTGCCCGACGCCCGAGTGCGCCCAGCCGATGGTGCGCGTGGGCGAGGACATCAGCGAGCGGCTGGACATCATCCCGGCGCAGTTCTTCGTGCAGCGCCAGATCCGCGGCAAGTGGGCCTGCCGGTGCTGCCAGCTGCTGGTGCAGGAGCCGGCCGCGCCCCAGGTCTTCGACAACGCGCTGCCAACGCCGGGCTTGCAGGCCCACGTGGCCGTCAGCCGCTTCGTCGATCACATCCCCTACTACCGGCAGGAGCAGATCAACGCCCGCACGGGGGTTCACACGCCGCGCTCGACGCTGGCGGGCTGGGGCGGACAGACGGGGGCCCAGTTGATGCCGCAGTACGGCGCGCACCGGGAGTTCGTGCTCGGCTCGCGGGTGCTGCACGCCGACGAGACGCCGATCTCGCTGCTGGACCCCGCAGCGGGCAAGACCAAGAAGGCCTACATGTGGGCCTACGCCCGAGGCGCCTTCGAGCCCGAGCCGGGAGTCGTGTTCGACTTCTGCCTCGGGCGGGGCGCGAAGTATCCGGCCGAGTTCCTCACGGACTGGTCCGGCACGCTGGTGGTCGACGCCTACGCCGGCTACGACGCCGCGCTCGCGCTGGACGGGCGCAGCACTGCGTATTGTCTGGCTCACGCGAGGAGGAAGTTCGACGAACTGGTCAAGGCCAATGCCAGTGTCGTGGCCGGCCAGGCCATCCAGCGCATCGCATGGCTGTACCGGATCGAGGCCAACGCCAGGGAACTCACTGCCGAGCAGCGGCTGCTGATGCGCCGGGAGCGGTCCCGCCCACTGTGGGAGGAGATGCATGTGTGGCTCCAGCTTGAGCGCACCCGCGTGCCCGATGGCAGCGCCATCGCCAAGGCAATCGACTACAGCCTGAACCACTGGGTCGGGCTCGGGAGGTTCCTGCTGGACGGCGATGTGCCGATCGACAATAACTACGTCGAGAACCGGATCCGGCCGTGGGCCCTTGGCCGACGCAACTGGTTGTTCATTGGCAGCCAGTTGGCGGGCGAGCGGGCCGCGGTGGTGATGAGCCTGCTGCAATCGGCCAAGCTCAACGGGCATGAGCCGTGGGCCTACCTGAAAGACGTGCTCACCCGACTGCCGACGCAGTTGAACAGTCGCATCCAGGAACTGCTGCCGCATCGGTGGCAACGCGCCGACTGAAGCCAGGCAGCGTGCGCCGACGCGGCGCATCGCCGCAATCGCGGACCGGTTGAAGATCAACGCGGCCAACGCTGCGGCGTTCAGCCATCGCGCGGCCAACGCTGCGGCGTTCAGCCATCGCGCTGCCAACGCCATCGCCGCGCTGCACATCGCCCCCATCAGGTTCGCCATGGATGCGATGCTCGGGCAGCAGGTGACTCAACTCAACGTGCCGCGGCCAGACGCATACGGCTCTTGAGCATTGGTGATGTTCCTTTCTTTTCGGTGCGAACCTTGAAGACAACGAATCCTTCGCCGTCCAGTTCCCAATAGGGATATCACATGGTCCGTCGAGCTTCAAGGGCGCCCCGGAGATGCACAGGCGGCGTGTAGTCGCCTCGTGGCCCTCGCCCGCGCTGCGCGTGATCCCAGCGTAGACACGGCTCCTGTCAAATTTCTGTCCTCTCTGGAACGGGGGCAACGTGCGCAGTTGCAGCGTGATGCTTCGCGCGTTGCGCCAACCTGCTAGTCGTCGCGGAGGTGGGCCCGCTTGCCTCACGGGCACACTGCCTGAGCCCGTTTCCCCGGCCCATCAAAACCCAATCAAGAAACCTGCACCCTTGAGATTTGTATAAGTCTTTGATTTGCAAAGTATGGCCAGCGGCCTTGCGGGTTGGGCGTCATCCGTTCACTCTCGATGGACGTGTGTCCATCCGAGCGAGTTCTAACAGGCCAGCATCATGAGGGCAATAGCACGGGAACGCAGCGTCGATGTCCTCGCTGTGCCGAGTGACGGTCGATCCACACGGGCGAGCAGCCATTCCAGCTGGACGAAATCCATCGCCGACGGGACTGCGCTCGCAGCCTCGCGGACCCAGCTCAGCTGGCGTCGCTCGGGAGAACGCGCTTCCTAGAGGCAGGCTTGCGTGCCTGCATGAGCCGCCGATCCTTCTTTTCGATGCCGCGCTGCACCTTCACCGCCTCGGCTTCGATCATCTTTGCCAGATCGATCAAGACTCCCGACCAGACACCGCTGTCGAGGGTCGGGCGCAGCGACACCAGGCACGAGGTAATCTGCGCCAGCGAGAGGGCGGTGAGCCTGGCGGCCTCATCGAGGCCTGCATTGCTCGCACCCGCCAGCAGCAGGTCGGACCCGATGACGCCGAGGCGGAAGAACGCGCCCTTGGGACCCGCATGGACGGTGTTGCTGGCCAATCGAAAGTAGGGACGGAAGCGATGCAGGCTCACCGCTTCTTCGATGACCGCGAAATTGGGTGATCGTGCTTTCAGGGCGCCGGCGGCCCATCCGTACTCGGTGGCGAACTCCTTGCCGTAGCGCTTCTTCAACGCGTCCACACGCTTGGTCAGCGACGCCAGCTCGCGCGGTGGCACCGGCTTGTAGCCCAGCATCGGGGCGGCCTGCTGGTACTGCTGGGCCGCCTTGTAGGAGTCCACGTCGAGATGCTCGAGATAACGACGGGCCACCTCCCTGTCCTCTTGCCCGATGAACAGCGCAATGACCACCAGTTCGTGGATCGTTCGCCATCTGGCGAGCGCGCCGTCCGCAAAGCCACCTTGCAGCAGGGTTCGCACCTCCGCGGCCACCTGAACGGTCCGCGCATGCAGGCGGAGGATCACGTCGATGACGTCTCGATCCTTGGCCCGGCTGCGTTGCAGCTTCCGTCCCCAGGCCTCGCCCAGCTCATACACGACGGCCAGATGGATGCCCAGCAAGGTCAGCGGCTTGTGCCAGGTCAACCGGAGGCGGCTCTCGAAGGCTGCCTGCGCATCGGCAAGGTCCAGCAAGCGAGCTTCGGACTTGTCGAGGACGCCTTCCAGGCAGGTCTGTCGCAGCGTCTCGAGAAGCGCCGGCAGGGACGCTTCGACACCTTCGGTGATCTCCTGGACGACTATGCTGAGATCCACCTCGCCCAGATCGATGCGAATGTCGAGCGCATCGATCCTCGAATCTCCGGTCTTGACCGTGATCGACGCCAGGTCTGGTTCACTGGCAATCGACCGAGCCAACGCGCTCCAGAATGTCGCGACAGCCTTCGGTGTCCGCGCCCAGTGCCTCCATTCGTTGGAGCACCACGCGCGCCAGCACCCGCTCGGGCAGGCACGTCTGCGCCACCTTGTCCAGGTACTCGCGCTGAAAGCAGGCGGTCGGATCGTCCGTCTTACGGGGCATGGTGCTGGATCAAGGGGGTGGGGTGAGCAACCATGACGAAGGCTTGGATAGCCGTCAACTGCTCTTCGTGTAGAGCACGCCAAGAATTAAGACCGCGGACTCGACCTGTAGCATGTCCGGATGCGTCTTACCGACGGAATACACGTCCGAGACACCAAGGCCGCCAATGGTCTCGAACTGCCGCAGATGCTGGAGTTCGCCCGGCAATGACTTCCCGACCCGCTTGAACGCCATCGTGCCATCGGACAGGTGGATGGCCACGTAGTTGTCCAACCAACGGTCCAGCGCGTTCAGCTCAAGGCATTCCCCGCCTAGGGCGATCTGGTCCTGCAGCGCAAGCGGCACAGCGCTCTCCTCTTTCACGCGGTAGGCGCTCTTGATTCGCTTCAGCAACGAACCGAGGTCAACCTGCTCGGCCTCCCCGTCGCCTCTCTGGGTCGGCTTAATGTGGAAGACACCCACCTGCCGACGTGGCTCTGCCTGACCTGAGGCTGGTCGGGTCCGCAGCGACGGCGGGGC
>CAHJWV010000480.1 GCA_903643055.1 Burkholderiales bacterium
CTGATCGCCGCGCGCCTGCGATCGACCCGGCCTTTGCCGAAGCTGTCGGTCAGCGCGGCCTGCTGGTGGGCGCAAGGGCCTCGCGGCGCGGCGATCGAAGCGCTGGCGCAGCAATTGGGTGGAACGCCAACCATGCAAGTCATCGCGGACGACCACGACAGCATCATGCGCAACGCCCGCCTGCTGGACGAGGTGACGCAGCGGCTGCGGCAGGTCTAACCTGCCGAGGTGTGACCACGCAGGCAAGGCGGTCAATCGGCAAGGCGACCCTGCCATTGCACCTTGTCACGGCTTCATCGAGTCATTGAATCGTTGAGATGGCGTGCAGATGAATTGTTAGGTATCCGCTGCGTCTCACACGATGTTGGCCGGGTTGGTATGCCGCTGACCCAAAGGCCGCAGCGCAATGGGGCGAAGTCGGCCGTACCTGAAACGATGCATTGCAGCGCGGCCGTCAGGGCCATGGCCATCGGAAGAACATGACGCTCCAGAGACCAATCGCTCCGCTTCGGGCGGAGGTGTGTCTATCGTGGCGCTGCAGTCGGGCCGCGTCTTCATGTATTCGCCGCCCACCTCCTTCAAGACACCGCTTGTCACGCTGCTGACCAAGGCGGACACCAGCGCCAAGGTCTGTGGAGACGCCTGAGCGGCGGCGGCGATGGGCAGGCTCACCACCTGGGCGGCCCAGGCCGCTGATTGCGCCACGGCGTGGGTTGCGGAACGTTGGGTGGCGCGTCGCGCGCATCGCTTCGCAGAAATGCTGCGAATACCCGACTGATTACTTTCAAGCGCAATCTGCCGCCCTCGTTCGCAAACGCCATTCAGGCCGGCCTTCACGTCCGCTGGCGAGACCACCGCCCCTGCATCACGGCGCTTACCAGCGATAGCTGAGCGTGCCCACGACCTTGCGCAAGCTGCCGTAGTAGCAGCTGCCACCGCCGCAGTTCGTCACATGGGTCTTGTCGCTCAGGTTGTGCACGTTGAGCGCCAGGTTCCAGCGGCCGATGTCGTAGCCGAGCATCGCGTCGACCAGGGTGTAGGAGGGCACGTCGATCGCTGGCAGTTGGCGGGTCACGGGGGGATCGCCTTCGGTGCTGAGGTCGATGCGCTGGGTGCTGCCGACATAACGCAGCCCCAGCCCGGCTTTGAAGCCGCCACCGAAGCGGTAGTCGCCCCACAGCGAGACCTGGTGCCTGGGCACCGGGTTGAGCTGCGTGCCGATCTCGGCCGTCGTGCTGCTGGCGGTGATGTCGGCGTCCCAGGTCAGCGACCAGGCAGCGGTCAGGTTCAGGCCGGCCCAAGGTTCCACGACCGCTTCAGCTTCCAGGCCACGCACGCGTATCTCACCGGTCTGCTTCGGCCTGAAGTCGGCATCTTGCGTCGTGTAGTTCTGGCGGCGCAGGTCGAACACCGCAGCGCTGTAGATGGCATGGCTGCCCACAGGCTGATAGCGCAAGCCGGCTTCGACCTGCTGGCCGGTCTCGGCCTTCAGCAGCGTCGAAGGATGGTCCGGGTCGGCGGTGGTCGATGGCGAGAACGACTCCGAGTAGCTGAGGTAAGGCGCCAGGCCGTTCGGCGCCAGATAGACGACGCCAGCGCGGCTGGTGAATTGATGGTCGGTGCGTGTGACTTTGGCGGCGAGGGCACCGGGCAGTCGGTCATTGAGGTCGACCTGGGCATGGTCGAAGCGGCCACCGAGCGTGAAGACCCAGCGGGTGTCGAATTTGATCTGGTCCTGCACATACAGGCCGGTCTGGCTCAGCCTTGCGTTGCTGTCGATCCAGGGCGCACCGGTTGTCGCATCGTTGGTGGGGACCGGCGCATACGCGTCGATCGGGCTCACGTCGCCCGCATTGGTGATCTGGTCGAAGCGGCCGTGCTGGTAGTCGAGCCCGATCAGCAGCGTGTGTTGCCAGTCACCGAACCGCAGCTTGGCCTGGGCCTGGTTGTCGATCGTGAAGAGCGAAATTTTTTCGCCGCTGGTGGTCGTGAAGCGGTCGACCCGGCGCGGGTCGTGGTCGGGAGGATCGGTTCCTTCGATCACGTGAAAGCCACCGGACGAGGTCTGGCGGTAGTCGAGATCGATGTGGCCGTAGCGCGCGTTCTGACGCAGTGTCCAGCTGTCGTTCGCACGGTGTTCGAATTCATAGCCCACCGACCACTGGTCCTGGTTGAAGCGCTCGAAGTTCGGTTCACCGAGGAAGGTCTCGGGGCGGATGGGGCCGTTCGCGGCGGGCTTGAGCGTGCCCTCGACCGGGTAACCGCTCCAGAACGCACCGGCGCGCACGCGCGTCACTTGCGATGACAAAGTCAGCGAGGTATCGGCCGAAGGCTTCCAGGTCAGCGAGGGCGCGATGAATTGGCGGTCGTCGGGCAGGCGGGTGTTCGCCAGTTCGGCGTCGCGGGCCACGGCGGTCAGGCGGTACAGCAGCTTGCCTTCGTCATCGACCGGGCCGGAGAAATCGGCCGACAAGACGCGGCGCGAGTTGTCGCCCAGTTGCAGTTGCAACTCGTGCAGCGGCTTGGCGCTCGGGCGCTTGCTGACCAGGCTGACGACACCGCCAGCGCTGCCTTGACCATACAGCACCGATGACGGGCCGCGCAGCACTTCCAGGCGCTCCGTGTTGTAGCTCTCGCTCTGCCAGACGGCCCAGCCACTGTTGTTGCGCAGCAAGAGGCCGTCCTGGTAGAAGCCGGGCGAATAGCCATCGAAGCCGCGGATGTTGATCCACTCATAGCGTGAATCGTGGCCATAGGGCGCGGCATTGAGGCCCGGTGTGTAGGCCAGCGCGTCTTTGAGCTGGTAGGTGCCGATCGCTTGCATGCGGTCGGCGGTCAACACCGAGATCGACTGCGGCGTCTCGATCAGCGGTGTGTCGGTCTTGGTGCCAGTGGCTGAGCGCTTAGCACCATAGCCAATGACGGGGCCCTTGGCCTTTTCGACTTCGGCCTTGGCCCGAACCTTCACCGAGGGCAGCATCGTGATGGGCGTCTCCTGCTTGGCATCCGGCACCGGTGCGGGCACGGCGGTGCCGGCGTCTTGTGCCTGTGCAGCAGACGCCGCAGCCAACGCCAGGCCGAGCAGCCCGGCTCGCATTGCGCTCGCCAGCGGTGTCAGCTGCGCCGGTGCGCAGTCATCGAAACGGTGAAGGTGGGTTCTCATGTTTGTCAGGCCGGAGCGGTCAATCATTCGGTTGGGAATCCAGGGAC
>CAHJWV010000481.1 GCA_903643055.1 Burkholderiales bacterium
TCTCCTTCGATGAACCCATTCTCCACTCCAGGTAGCTCACCAGGTGAGCCTGCTGAAGTTTGTCGCTAATCAAGTGAGCGCTTGCAGACGGGCAGGTGGGAGAGTCGGTTGCAGATTCATGACCGGCTGGGGATCACCACTCATCGCAGTGCGGAATATCTGTAAGGCTTTCCACAGCCCCGCAAGCAATGGAGTTCCAAGGTCTGAACCGTCAGGCCGGCCGGAGGCTGGTCAAGCTAGGACCCCTGTTGGAATTCAAACTTCGCCCAGTGCCTCACGCGTTTGCGCTGCGCGGCTTTCGACCCAGCGGCAGAACTGGTCAACGTCACCGCGCGATCGGCTTTCCGCAGAGGTGATCAGCCAGTAGGCGTAGTGGGTGTGAATGCGGCCGGCCTCACCAAAGGGCTCGACCAGGTCGCCGCGCTGCAACTGCTCCCAGACCAAACCGATGCGCGCGAGCGCCACGCCCTGGCCGGTCAACGCGGCCTGCACTTGCTGGTAGGTGAAGTTCAGATAGAGCCAGCGCCGCGGGTGCAGATGGGGCTGGCCTTGTTGCATCAGCCAATGCCGCCAGCTCAGGAACTCAGCGCTCGGCCGGGTGTCGTCCTCTTCCGCGAGCGTGTACTCGACCAGATGCTCGGGCCGCGTCAACGGGGGCGCCTCGCCCTGGCGGATCTGCTCGGCAAGCCACGGGCTGATGACGGGCGTCAACACCTCGCCAAACAGGCGGCTCGCGCCGGAAGGCGCTGTCGCGGGGCTGCAATAGCGCAAGACCAGATCGAACTCGGAATCACTGAGGTTGACCAGCATGTCGGTGGCCGAGACGCGGATGTCGATCTCGCGGTGCTCGCGCTGGAAAGCTTCCATTTGCGGAAGCAGCCACATCGAAGCGAACGATGCGAAGGTCGATACGCTGACCACGCGCCGCCCGCGCGATTGCCGAATCTGCTGCACGGCGGCGTCGATGCGCGCCAGGCCGGGCGCCATCGCGCGCAGAAAGGCCGCGCCCTCGGGCGTGAGTTCGACGCGCCTCGTGCCACGCAGCAGCAACGTGGCACCGAGGTCTTCTTCCAGCGATTGAATCTGCCGGCTCACCGCCGACTGTGTCAGGCTCAACTCTTCAGCGGCAGCACGAAAGCTCAGGTTGCGTGCGACCGCCTCGAACGCGCGGATCGGGCCCACCGACAACGGCCGCTTGCGAACGCCACTCATGAGGAAACCGCGTCAATCCGGTGTGGGCATTTCATTGGACGCATCGCAGACCACCGCCTAATCTTCTCTGTGCCAACGTGGCGTTGGATCAGTTTAAGAGGAAGCTTCATGGACACCCAAGCGATGACTCATTCGCAAGCGTCAACAGGGCCCTCCACCGTACAAGCGACGGTGGCAGCCCAGGCGCAATGGCGGCTAGGCCGCGGTGAAGTGCTGCGCCTGCGCATCGGGCCCGGCGAGCGCGAATTTCACGTGACCCAGGGGCGTGTGTGGCTGACCCGTGAAGGCACCGAGCGCCAGCCGAGCGAAGACCTGTGGCTCGACGCCGGCGACGATGTGGTGCTGGCGTCAGGCAGCATGTGGGTCGCCGAGGCCTGGGCGCAGGCGCAGTTTCAGCTGCTGGTGCCGCCGCCATCTTTCGACCGCCGTCACGGATTGCTCAGCCGGCTGGGCGCCTGGACTTGGCCGCGCGCGACGGTTGGGCCTTTTTCGTCTTTGGTTTCTGCTTCCGTTCCGGCGTTGCCGCAGCGGCGGGTGATGAACTGAGTTCAGCGCGGTGCTTGGCCAGCTTGGCGGCGCTTCGATCGGCCTTCTTCGCTGCCGCGCGCTTGCGCGCGGGCGTTGATGGGTTCGGGCTCGTAGAAGGCGCGCTGATGGAGGGCGTGCTGGGAGGCGGCTTGGCGGTTGGGGACTTGGCGGCGGAGGGGCGCACCGGCTTGCGCGCCTTGGCGGCTGCAGCGCGCAAGGCCGCATCGAGCGCCAGCCGCGCCCAACGGCGCATCAGCGCGGGCGACTCCATCGCTTCGTCGGGCGCCGTCCAGTAGCTCAAGGCCACCGTCTTGCTGCCACGGCGGTGGTAGGTAAAAGGCGAGCAGCCGGCTGCTTCGAATTGCGCCTGCGTCTGCGCATCCGCTTTCAGGTAAAGCCGCTCGCCGGTCACGATCGCGATGAAGCAGCCATCGACATCAATGCCATGGCCGCCGAACATGCGGCGCGCGCGTGCGGGGCCGAGCACGCTCAGCAATTCCAGGCAGTGGGTGCTGAATTCAGAAGCCGGTGCGGAAGTAGGCATCGGCCGAGTTTAGGAGCCCGCTGCCGGCCAGCCCTTCGCGGCGCGGCCGGGTTGGGGTCTTCCCGGCGCATGAGCTGGCCCTCCGGCACAATTCCCGGTTGCACTCGTGCCTGGGAGACCTGAATGACGCCTGAAGAACGCCGCGCGCTGCGAGCCAAGCTCATCGCGACCCGACAAGCCTTGCCCGACCGACTGGAGCGTGCGGTGATGCTGCAAAGCGTGCTGCGCGCCTGGCTGGTCAGCCGCCGCGAAGCGACGGTCGGTGCCTATTGGCCGATCAAGGGCGAGTTCGATCCGCTGCCTGCGCTTTACCGCTGGAGCGAAGGCGGCCCCGAGGGCTCGCCGCGCCGCATCGGCCTGCCGGTCGCCCACAAGGAAACCGGTGAGCTTCGCTTCCATGTCTGGTACCCCGGCTGCCCGATGGAACTCGACGCCTTCGACATCCCGAAGCCGAAAGACACCGACGAATTCAAGCCGTCGATGCTGCTGGTGCCTTGTGTGGGCTATGGGCCGGGTGGCGTGCGGCTGGGCTACGGCGGCGGCTTCTATGACCGCACCTTGAGCAGCTTGTCGCCGCGGCCACTGACGGTGGGCGTGGGTTATGCGCATGGCTTTCTGCCGATGCTGCGCGGCGAGCCGGATGATCTGCCGCTCGATGCGATGCTGACCGAAGACGGCGTGATGTGGCAGGCGAGCGACCCGGCGCCCTGAAGCCGGCTTGATGACTGTGTCAGTAAGCTGCGCGACTCGGCGAGGCATCTAACGAACAAGTCACGGTGGCGACGGCGCTTCTGGTGATGCGCTTGCGCCGAAGAATTCGTCGTACTGGCGGCTGACGGCGCTCGGCGCGTAGTGCTTCTGAAACAGGCGGTCGCTGGCGCGAGATTGCGCGGCATTGACGGCAGGGTCGAGCAGGCGCTCGCAGTGGGCCGGAAACGCATCGAGGGACTCTTCGATGATCAGGCCGTTCTCGTCATCGGTCACGATGCCTTCGCTGCCGAAGGGCGTGGCGATCACCGGCACACCGAGCCGAAGGGCATCCAGCACCTTGATCTTCACGCCCGAGCCGAACAGCAGCGGCGCGATCATGCCGGCGCACGAAGACAGCGTCGGCGCGACCTCATGAACAAAGCCCGCCAGCGTCAGGTGCCGCGCATGGCGGGCCGCCAGCGCGCGCAGTGCCGGGCTGGCATGCGCGCCGATGACGATCAGCCTCACCCGTGGAATCAGGCGGATCAGGCGCGGCAGTTGGGCTTCGATGAACAGCTCGATCGATACCGCGTTGTGTGGCAGGTTCAGCGAGCCAAGGAACACGAAGGTGGGTTGGCCGGCCCAAGTGCGTGGCGATGCGTGCAGCGGCATCGGCATGTAGGGCCGAAGCGCACGCACGTTATCGAGCTGCGCGCGCTGCTGCAGGTGTTCGGCCTCGCCGGCGTTGATCAGCAGCGCCAGGTCGAAGCGGCCGGGCTGCGTGTTTTCGGAGCGGCAGATCAGCATTTGTTCGTGCTTCAACAGCCAGCGTTGAAGCTGCGGCACGCGGTGATAAAGCGCCAACAGGCAGCGCGGCACGTTGCCGGCGAAGTTGCCCATCGCGTCGATCGTGACGCCAGGAAAGCGCGCAATCGTCTCGAGGATTCGCGCGTAGCGGACCGAGAACAGATCGTCCAGATACAGCACAGCGCGAAAGCCGTGCAAGCCGTTGCCGCCATGGTACTGGCCGACTCGCACGGTGTCGAAGACAACCACCTCCGGTCGATAGTCGGCGATCGTCGCGTCGATCTGGCGTTGCGCGGCCGGTGACCAGAACAGCGATTCCTGCATGCTCTTGTCGCCGCGGATGCCGGTGTGCCACAGCAGATTCCACAGCTTGCGCCCGACACGGGGCTTGGGCAGCAGGCCATCGCCAGTGGTGTTCAGCCCATCGGGCAGACGATCGAATGACAGCACCTTGAAGTCGCCGTCCGCACGCTGCCCACTGAAGTAATCACACAAGCCACCGAGCACCACGCGCTTGCCGACGTTCTTCGGATAAGGCGCCGTGGTGGTGATCAGCAGGGTCCGTGTCATGCACGTCCCCTGTTTGAAGTGACGGACTTTGCCCATGTCCACACATCACCGTCACGTTGATTGTCAAACTTCGTAGATGAGCGGAGTTTGAGTGTCGTTTCTCGCATCGGGGTGGAGTCCCTGATCGTGTCGTGGGCACATGAGGCGCTGTGCGATGGGGCGTCTCATGGGGCGGCTTTCCGGCGGATGAACAGCCCGCCACGCTGGCATCGTTTCATGAGGGGCTGACCGCTTCATGACGATGCCATCGCGCGTTGCAGCGCCGGAGTGCGAGACGCTTGCAAATAGCGCGCCCGTGCCTTCGTGCTTTGCACGAGAACTTTCGATCAGGGGGCGCTAACTACGCCTTTTGCCGCCGTCAAATCAGGCGATTGAGAGACCGAGGCGTTGACACAACGCGAGGGGCGCCGTGGCCTGATTCATCGTATAGATATGAAGGCCGGGCACGCCTTGCCTGCGCAGCTTGTCGCACAGTTCGGTCACGACATCCAGGCCGAAGGCCTTGATCGACTCGCTGTCATCGCCGAACGACTGCAGCCGCAGGCGAATCCAACGCGGAATCTCGGCGCCGCTGTTGTCGGCGAAGCGGATGATTCCGATCGAATTGGTGATCGGCATGATGCCGGGAACGATTGGAATGCTAACGCCCAACTTGTGTGCCTCATCAACGAAGCGGAAGTAGGCATCGGCATTGAAGAAGAACTGCGTGATCGCTGAATTGGCGCCGGCAGCCACCTTCGCCGCGAAGGCCTTCAGATCGTCTTGCGGCGAGCGTGCCTGCGGGTGCATCTCGGGATAAGCGGCTACCTCGATGTGGAAGTGGTCACCCGTCTCGGCGCGGATAAAAGCGACCAGATCCGACGCGTAGCGGAACTCGCCGAAGCTGCCATAGCCGCTGGGCAAGTCGCCGCGCAGCGCGACGATGCGGCGGATGCCTTCGGCCTTGAACTGCGCCAGCGCTTCGCGGACCGCAGCCGCATCGACACCGATGCACGAGAAGTGCGGCACGCCCTGCACGCCTTCGGCGAAGATCTCGCTGACCATCGCCGACGTGCCCTTGTGTGTCGACCCACCCGCGCCGGCCGTGACCGAACAAAACTCAGGCTTCAACGCATAGAGCTGTTGCCGCACCGCGGCGTACTTGGCTGCCCCTTCGGGCGTCTTGGCGGGAAAGAATTCCAGGCTCAGCGGAAGTTTGCGGGGGGTGTTCATGGAACGATCCTCGGTGCGCCAAAGGCGCCATCACGGTTCAAAAAGCGACTCAAGCGGGCAGCCGTGCCCAGACAAAAAATTCGGTGTTGCCGTTGCCGCCCTTGATCGGGCTCTGGAAGTACTTCTGCACCTTCAGACCCAGCGCTTTGGAGGCTTGCCAGATGCGCGTCTCGACCTCGGCGAAATGGCTCGCGTCTTTGACGATGCCACCCTTGCCGATCTGTGCCGGCTGCAGTTCGAACTGAGGCTTGATCAGCACCAGCAGGTGGCCGCCCGGTGCGAGGTAATTGACCATCGTCGGCAGCACATGCGTGGACGTGATGAACGACAAGTCGGCGGTCACGAAACCGAAGCTGTGCGGTGCATGCGCGGCTTCGAAAGCCGTGCCGGCCACATCCCGGCCGTTGATGTCTTCGAAACACACCACGCGCGCATCGGCCTGCAGCTTCGGGTGCAGCTGGCCGTGGCCCACATCGATGCCGACCACACGTTTGGCGCCGGCCTGCAGCAGCGCATCGGTGAAGCCGCCGGTGCTTTGTCCGAGGTCCAGGCAATCGAGGCCGGTGACATCGATCGCACAAGCCTTCAGCGCTCCTTCGAGCTTGAGCCCGCCACGCGACACGAAGCGCAGCTCCG
>CAHJWV010000482.1 GCA_903643055.1 Burkholderiales bacterium
CAACCCCGAGTCCGGCCGCCGCAGGCATCCGGTGCCCCGTTAGCTCTGCGGCGTACGCGCAAGTTCAATGAAAGCCTTCAGATAGTCGATGTCCACGTCGGCTTCGCGTGCACCAAGGAAGATCTGCTTGGCGATGCCCTGGCGGCCCAGCTTGACCGGCACCACGTCCATCTTGCCGGCGTATTCCTGCACCAGCCAGCGCGGCAAAGCCGCGACGCCGCGGCCGCTGGCCACCATCTGCAACATGATGTCGGTGGTCTCGATCGTTTTGTGTTGGCGCGGTGTGATGCCTGCAGGCATCAGGAACTGGTTATAGATGTCGAGTCGTTCGATGTCCACCGGATAGGTGATCAGCACTTCGTCGATCAACTGCTGTGGCTTGGCATACGCCGCGCCCGATAGCGCATGCCCCTGGTTCACCACCAGCACCTGCTCGTAATCGAACACCGGTTCAAAGCGAAGGCCTGGCTTGTACAGCGGGTCGGGCGTGACGAGTAAATCAATCTCGTAGCCGAACAGTGCGCCAATGCCGCCGAATTGAAATTTCTGCTTCACGTCGACATCCACATCGGGCCAGCCCGCGAGGTAAGGCGCCACAACCTTCAGCAGCCATTGGTAGCACGGGTGGCATTCCATGCCGATGCGCAGCGTGCCGCGCTCGCCTTCAGCGAACTGCCGCATCCGCTCTTCGGCCAGCGCCAGTTGGGGCAGCACGCGGTTGGCAAGGGCCAGCAGATACTGGCCCGCTTGCGTCGGGCGCAGGCTGCGGCCTTCGCGAAGCCAGATCTGCGTGCCGAGCTGCTCTTCGAGCTTGCGCACCGTGTGGCTGAGCGCCGACTGTGTCAGGCACAGCACGCTGGCCGCTGCCGTCAACGAGCCTTGCTTGTCGACCTGCTGGACGATGGCGAGGTGAATTCGCTCAATCACAATCGATGAGCCAAATTAATGGATAGGTGAAGAATGACCATTTTACGTCATGCAACTCGACACCTAGCATTTGCGGACTAACTCGATGGAATCACGCAAATGGTCAAGACACACAACCTCGGCTTTCCGCGCATCGGCGCAAAGCGCGAGCTCAAATTTGCGTTGGAGTCTTACTGGAAAGGCCAGTCATCGCGCGATGAATTGAAAGCCCTGGGCGCTCAGCTGCGCCAGCACCATTGGGCGCATCAGGTGGATTTCGATCTCGCGCCGGTCGGCGACTTCTCCTACTACGACCAGGTGCTCGACATGAGCTTCACGCTTGGCAACCTACCCGAACGTGTACGCGGCTTTCACGGCGACCCGCTCGACAATTACTTCCGCGTGGCACGCGGACGCTCGGCCGCCGGCGCCGGCGCCGACGATCACCGTGCCTGCTGCGGTGGCGTGGCCGCTGGCGAGATGACCAAATGGTTCGATACGAACTATCACTACATCGTGCCGGAGTTCAGCGCCTCGACCGAGTTCAAGCTCGATGCCTCACGCCTGCTCGATCAACTCGGCGAAGCCCAGGCCCAACCCGTCAAGGCCAAGCCGGTGATCATCGGCCCGGTCACCTACCTGTGGCTCGGTAAGGCAAAAGACGCGTCCGACAAACTGGCGCTGCTGACGCGCCTGCTGCCGGTGTATGCCGAACTGCTGGCGGCCCTGGCCGCACAAGGCGTGGAGTGGGTGCAGATCGATGAGCCGGTGCTGGTCACCGAACTCAGCACCGAATGGCAGCAAGCCTTCCGCACCGCCTACGCGGCGCTCGCCGCCAGCCCGGTCAAGCTGCTGCTCTCCACCTACTTCGGACCGTTGCTGGGCAATCTGCCGCTGGCCTGCGAGCTGCCAGTTCAAGGCGTTCACCTCGATGCCATCAACGCCCGCAGCGAAGTCGACACGCTGGTGGCCCAACTGCCGGCCGACCGCGTGCTGTCGCTCGGTGTCATCAATGGCCGCAATATCTGGAAGACCGACCTGAGCGACGTGCTGGCGTGGCTGGAGCCGATTGCAGAGAAGCTCGGCGACCGCTTGTGGATCGCGCCGACCTGCTCTTTGCTGCATGTGCCGGTGGACCTGGACAGCGAGCAAAAGCTCGACGGCGAGGTCAAGTTGTGGCTGGCCTTCGCGCTGCAAAAGCTCGATGAACTGAAGCTGCTGTCGGCCGCGCTGAACCAGGGCCGAGCGGCCGTGCAAGCCGAGCTGGCCGCCCATCAGGCTGCTGCAGCCGCGCGCCGCAACTCATCGCGCGTGCACAACCCGGCCGTCAAGATGGCCCTTGCCGAGCTCGATGCCACATGGGGTCAACGCAAGAACGCGTATGAGCTCAGGGCCCCCAAGCAGGCGGCGCTGCTGAAGCTGCCGGCCTACCCAACCACGACGATCGGCTCATTCCCACAGACGGCCGAGATTCGCCATGCCCGCAGCCAGTTCAAGGCGGGCGAGCTGAATGAAGCCGGCTACCGCGCTGCGATGCAGGCCGAGATTGCGCGCAGCGTGCGCGAGCAGGAGGCACTGGGCCTGGATGTCTTGGTGCATGGCGAAGCCGAGCGCAACGACATGGTCGAGTACTTCGGCGAACAGCTCGATGGCTACGCCTTCAGCCAGTTCGGCTGGGTGCAGTCTTACGGCTCGCGCTGCGTGAAGCCGCCGATTCTGTTCGGCGATATCAGCCGCCCGAAGGCGATGACCGTGGAATGGATCTGCTACGCCGCGTCGCTGACCGACAAGCCGATGAAGGGCATGTTGACCGGGCCGGTGACGATCCTGAACTGGTCGTTCGTGCGCGACGACCAACCCCGCTCGGTGTCATGCCGCCAGCTTGCATTGGCGATCCGCGAAGAGGTGCTCGACCTGGAGAAGGCCGGCGTGCGCGTGATTCAGATCGACGAAGCCGCGCTGCGCGAAGGCCTGCCGCTGCGCAAGGCGCAATGGATGGGTTACCTCGACTGGGCGGTGGAGTCGTTCCGCATCACGGCCAACGGCGTGGAAGACAAGACGCAGATCCACACCCACATGTGCTACTCGGAATTCAACGACATCATCGCGTCGATCGCCGACATGGATGCCGATGTGATCACGATCGAGACCTCGCGTTCCGACATGGAGTTGCTCGATGCCTTCGACCACTTCAACTACCCGAACGAGATCGGCCCGGGTGTCTATGACATCCACTCGCCGAACATCCCGACGCAGGAGCACATCGTGCAGTTGATGAAGAAGGCAGCCGAGCGCATCCCTGCGCAGCGGCTCTGGGTGAACCCCGACTGCGGCCTGAAGACTCGGCAATGGAGCGAAGTGCTTCCAGCGTTGGCCAACATGGTGGCAGCGGCGAAGACGCTGCGCGCATCGCGTTGATCGGCCTTGGGTCATCGGCCCCGCCGCTAAGCAGAGTCAAGCCAAATCGCGCGGAGAGTGCACTGCACCTACCGCAGGGCTTCGGCGCCATGGCCCGCAAGCGCAGCGCATCTCGGGCGGGCGGTGCGCCGAAGGCCCGCCATAGTCACGGCTGAACTGCGAAGGGCTTTCGTAGCCCACGCGAAAACCTGCGCTCGCCGCGTCGGCGGCCTCAGCCACCATCAAGCGCCGGGCCTCCTGCAGCCGCAGCTGAGTTCGAAATTCCAGCGGGCTCAGCGAGGTCACGGCCTTGAAGTGCGAATGGAAGCTGGAACGGCTCATGCCGGCCACCTTGGCCAGATCATCGATGCGCCAAACCTCGGTGTAATGACTGCGAATCCAGCCGATGGCTCGTGCAATCTGGTTCAAGCGACTGTCCGCCTGCGCAAGCTGGCGGATCAACGTGTTGCCCGGGCCGGTCAACAAACGATACAGGATCTCGCGTATCACCAAGGGAGCAAACTCATCGATGTCTTGCGGCGTATCTAACAGCGCAGCCAAACGCACTGCGGCGTCGAGCAGTTGCGGTGGCGCCTCGTTCAACGCCAGCCCCATCGGAGTCATGCCGTTGTGGCCATCCGTTGCAGGGTGGCGGATGGCAAGCTCGCTCAGCGGGGTCATGTCGAGATCAAGCCGCAGGCAGAGATAAGGCTTCGCCGTGCTGGCTTCGATCACCGATCCCGTCACCGGCAAGTCGCCTGAGGCGACCAGGTACCAGGGCCAGTCATGTCTTCACTTGATTAGCGACAAACTTCAGCAGGCTCACCTGGTGAGCTACCTGGAGTGGAGAATGGGTTCATCGAAGGA
>CAHJWV010000483.1 GCA_903643055.1 Burkholderiales bacterium
CTCTACCCACGCTTCCCCGCACACCCACCAGTCTCTTCCATCATCCCGGGTGAACCGCCCGGCTCATGACAGTTAGAGCCAGTTTGCGAGCGAGCCGCTGCAATGGGTTCAAAGATCGCGCTGACACAGTCATGATGTCAGCGCGTTACGTCGCGACTGGATTCGAATGGCAGAGGGGGCCGTCGTCAGGTGAACGATGGTTCCTCATGGCGCTGCATCGCCTCTTCAAGGGACGATGGAGGCGACGCTCAGAGCCGCTCCAGCACCCGCATCGAATAGTCGGTGGCCTTGACGTCCTTCGTCAAACGGCCAATCGAGATGCGGTCAACGCCGGTGGCGGCGATCGTGCGCATCTGCTCCAGCTTCACATTGCCCGATACCTCCAGCAGCGCACGGCCGGCATTGAGCGCCACGGCCTCGCGCATCATTGTTTCGTTGAAGTTGTCGAGCAGCACGCTGACCGCGCCGGCTGACAGGGCCTCTTGCAGCTGCTCCAGGCTTTCGACTTCGATCTGAATGTCGACGCCCGATTGCAGGGCCTGCGCACTGTGCAAGGCCGCCGCCACGCCGCCCGCCGCGGCGATGTGGTTTTCCTTGATCAGGATGCCGTGCCACAGCGCCAGGCGCTGGTTCTGCCCGCCACCCACACGCACCGCATATTTCTGGGCCTGCCGCAGGCCCGGCAAGGTCTTGCGCGTATCGAGCACCGCGCAGCCGCGCGGGTTCGGTGACGCCCCCGCGATCGCATCGACATGGCGACGTGTCACTGAAGCCGTGGCCGACAGCAACTGCAAAAAATTCAGCGCCGGCCGCTCCGCCGACAACAGCGCACGCGCCTCGGCCTCGATGTGGCACACCAAGGTATCGGCTTGCATCGACGCACCTTCGTCGACATACCAGCTCACCTGAGCGGTGTTGTCGAGCCCATGAATGCAGCCGTCAAACCAGTCCCGCCCACACAGCACCGCCTCTTCACGCACCAGCACCCGGGCCCGCACCCGTTGCCCCGCAGGCACCAGCATCGCCGTCCAGTCATGACGCCCGATGTCTTCCCGCAGCGCATCGCTGATGTTGCGTTCCCGCGCCTGCACCAAGGTTTCGTTGAAATCAAACATTGTCAAAGCTCAATCAAATCAGCAACGCGAAGCAAGCCAGAAGCCAAACCCAACCGCCGCAATGGACCTAGAGCAATGGACCAGGCAAAGCGAAGCAAGCGACCATAGACGCGACACCAACGCGCCGCAATCCATCTAGCAAAGCGAAGCCAGCGCCCCATCCAGCAACTCGCGCAGCCCGGGTTTCCCGGGCCGATGCGAGGCGCCCCCTCGGGGGGCAGGAGCGAAGCGACGTGGGGGCTTCATCTAGCTCGCCCCGATCCCAACAACCAACCCCGGTTTTTGTGTACTCCCCGGATGCCGCTTGACGAAGTCCAGCATGCGGTCGATGCACACCTTAGCCTGCACGCGAATGCCTTCATCGACGTGGATCTCGCCGACGCCTTGCTCCAGGCACGCGACGATGCCTTGCAGCGCATTCATCGCCATCCACGGGCAATGCGCGCAGCTCTTGCAGGTCGCGCTGTTGCCGGCGGTCGGTGCTTCGATCAGCGTCTTGCCGGGGGCGAGTTGGCGCATGCGGTGAAGAATGCCGTTGTCGGTCGCGACGATGAAGGTTTGCGCGTCCATGCGGATGACGGCATCAAGCATTTGCGAGGTCGAGCCCACCACATCGGCCTGCGCCACCACGCTCTCCGGCGATTCCGGATGCACCAGCACTTTGGCGCCTGGGTGCTCTGCCTTCAGCAAGTCCAGCTCCAGGCCCTTGAATTCGTCATGCACGATGCAGGCCCCGTTCCACATCAGCATGTCGGCGCCGGTGTTTTGCTGGATGTAGCGGCCCAGGTGGCGGTCGGGCGCCCACAGCACTTTCTTGCCCTGGTCTTTGAGGTGCTGAACGATCGCCAGCGCGCACGAGCTCGTCACCATCCAGTCGGCGCGAGCCTTCACGGCGGCACTGGTGTTGGCATAGACCACGACTTCGCGGTCGGGGTGCGCGTCGCAGAAGCGCGCGAAGTCGTCGGCCGGGCAGCCGAGGTCGAGCGAGCAGGTCGCATCGAGATCGGGCATCAGCACGCGCTTTTCCGGGCTCAGGATCTTGGCCGATTCGCCCATGAACTTGACGCCGGCAACGATCAACGTCTGGCCGGGGTGGTCGCGGCCGAAGCGCGCCATCTCCAGCGAATCGGCCACGCAGCCACCAGTTTCGAGCGCGAGATCCTGCAGGTCGCCGTCGACGTAGTAGTGAGCGACGAGCACCGCGTTGTGCTGGGCCAGCAGCGCTTTGGCGCGCGCCTTCCAATGCACACGGCCGTCGGGTGTCAGGGGTTCGGGCACCTTGGCCCAGGCATGCGAGGTGCAGCTGGCACCGGAGGCATCTTGCCGTGTGTAATCGAACAGCACTTGGCTCATGAACGTCGCTGAAGTCTGCGGGCAGGATGCCCGACGGCGCTCATGGTAGCCCAGGGTTTCAGGCGCTGCGGCGAGCGCCCGAAGGACCTGTCGTCAGGAGAGGCTTTGCTCCGCTTCCATCATCTTGTAGCGGGCCAGCGCGAGGTTCGTGCGCTGCTTGTCGAGCAGGGCGAACAGGAACAGCTCGCGGTGGTTGCTGACCGAGCGCATCACATGGTGGCGCGAGCCGGCGCTGGTCATGACCTCATCGACCTCGCCGAGCAGGCCCATGTCACGCGACAGCTGCTGATGGCTGCGCAGTGCCTGCGTGCTGGCCGCAGCGGCCAGGGCCAGCACGGCAGCCACATCGACCCGCGCCTGTTGCGCAAGGATCAGTCCGGTATCGGCATCGACCACGGCGCAGCCCAGCACGCCGTCGAGGCTGGCCAGCGCATCCAGCGCCATCGCGGCGCGGTCGGGGTTGAGTTGAGTGCTCAACGTGGCCGGTTCGAGTTCGCTCTCGCCGCCGAGATCGAGCTTGAGCATCGGGCGGCGTAGGTCGGCGACCTTGATCTGATCGACCTGGGTGTCGGGCGCGGCCGGTGGCTCCCAGGCCGGTGCCGATTTCACATGGTTCCAGATGCCCAGCAGCGAGTTCCAGACCGATGAGGCATTGGTCAGCGATTCATTCAGGGCCTGCACACGCAGCCGTGCCGGCCAGGCGATCATGCCGATCTTGTTGGCGATCCAGACGGCGCTGGGCGGCAGCATGAACAGCAGGGCAGGGCAGCGCCACTGGGGCTGTTGCACGGCACGCAGCAGGTTCAGCAGCATCTCGTCGATCGCATGCGGATGCATCGAGCCGACGATCACCGCGGTCATCTGGCTGCTCTCCATCAGCGCCATCGGGATCGCGGCGTTATCGGTGCCGGGTGCACGCACGTCGGCGTGATAGATGCGCAGCGTTTCCTTGCGCTGCTCGATCGATGTGCGCTCGATCATCGCCAAGGTGCGCAGCGTGCCTTGCTCGCGCAGATGCAGCCGCTCGACCGCGCGGCCGCTGGCATCGGACAAGCCCTTGATGATCGCGGCGGCCCAGACGCCGGTCGGGTCGTAGAGGGTGATCTGGCGCGAGGCGCTGTCGAGGTCGGCGCGGGTCGAAGAGAACTGGTCGCGGATGGCTTGGGCTGGCGAGCCATCGACGACCAAATCGCGCTGG
>CAHJWV010000484.1 GCA_903643055.1 Burkholderiales bacterium
AGACGTGTGCTCTTCCGATCTGAAGTTGTAGTGGAACGCAACGTTGATCAGCGAACTGCCGTCACCGGACGGTGATGCGGCCGTTGCCAACGGGCCACCAGAAATCTTTTCGTAGCCCAGACCTGCGTAAATCGGGCCTTGGGTGTATTCGGCGTTAAAGCCGGCTTGACGGCCAGTCGTGCCTTCGCCTGCGGCCACTGCAGCTTGCACGGTGAAGCCACCCAGGCTCGGCGAGTTATAGCCAACCGTATTGTTGGTACGGATGGCTGGGGCACGCGGGTTGCCACCTTGGGCCGAGAAACCAGCGAACTGGCGGCCGCCGACTTGTGCAATGCCGTCTTGGCCGAACGGATCAGACTTCAGCGCAACGTAATACGATGGCGTGTAGTCGCGGCCGAGGTAAACACGGCCAGCGGTCGTGCTGGTCAGAGAAACCGTTGAACGGCCCGCCCAGAAAGTAGCATTTGCCACGCCATCATCCGGGGTATACCGATGTTGAATATCGAATTGGGCAGACAAACCACCGCCCAAATCTTCATTGCCACGGAAACCCAGGCGTGAGGCATTCGATTGCTTCAATTGCCAAGCGCTGGAATTAACGCCAGCAGCGTTGGAAACGCCTTGGTTAAAAGCAGTACCGTCATTGCTCTTCGTGACCGCCAAGTCAATCGAACCATAAATGGTGACCGACGACTGGGCTGAAGCAGCGCCAGCAAATGCGCCGAGCACAGCCAGAGCGATTAGTGATCTTTTCATTGCGACTCCTAGGTTTGAATAAGGGGGTCAATCGAACATCCCATGCGAGTGGGGCAATTGACCCGAACTCCTCAGCGGAAGTTGGCGTATTCCACCAGAGCAAACCCGGCGTTGCAAAGATTCACCATTTGTTTGCGGCTTTTATGTTGCCCCTGAACAACGGCACCGGCAGAACGCAAATCGGCACCTAACTCTGTCAAAAACCCATGTGCCGTGCTACGCCCAGGCAAACAGCTATTCTTACGGCCCATGAATTCGACTTCAACCCGCCCGACACTTTCTCTCATTGATGAATGGCTAAGTGCTGCAGATAACGCGTTGCGCACGCTGAGCGGCGCCAGCATTTCCTCGCGCGCCCATCCCAAAGCTGCCGCAATCGATATTGATCAGCCTCTGAACGATTCCGAACGGGCTTTGTCAGCGTCATTAATGCGAGTCAACCATGTCGGCGAAGTCTGCGCGCAGGCGCTTTACAAAGCCCAGGCGCTCGCCACCCGCAACACCTCATTGCAGGCGCACTTCGAACAGGCGGCGATCGAAGAAACGGATCACCTCGCCTGGACACATCAACGCCTGAAAGAATTGCAGTCGCGACCGAGCCTGCTGAACCCCATTTGGTACGCCGGTGCTTTCGGCATTGGCTGGGTCGCGGGGCGTGTCGGTGATCGGGTGAGCCTCGGTTTTGTTGTCGAGACCGAGCGCCAAGTCGAGCGTCATCTCGCTGATCACCTGACCAGGCTGCCAGCGCATGACGACACCTCGCGCGCCATCGTCGCCCAGATGAAAGACGACGAGGCCCGACATGCCGCCGAGGCGCTTGCCGCTGGCGGAGCGCCTTTGCCCGCACCGATGCGTTGGCTGATGCGGGCGGCTGCCAAGGTGATGACCACCACCGCTCACTATTTCTGAAACCTGCGTTGATGCGTCAGGCAGCAATGCCTGCAGGCACGATCTCGTAGCTGGTGGTGATCTTGGCTGTCTTGGCCAGCATGATGCTGGCGGAGCAGTATTTCTCGTGCGACATCTCGATTGCACGTTTGACGGCGGATTCGGGCAAAGCATGCCCCGTCACGATGAAATGCATGTGGATGCGCGTAAAGACTTTGGGATCAGTGGTGGCTCGTTCCGAAGTCAGTTTGAGCTGACACCCCTGCACATCGTGCCGGCCCCGCTTCAGGATCAGGATCACGTCATATGCCGTGCATCCGCCCGTTCCGGCGAGTACCGTTTCCATTGGTCGGGGCGCCAAATTACGCCCGCCGCCGTCCGGTGCACCGTCCATCACCAGAACGTGCCCGCTGCCGGTTTCAGCCACCATGGCCATGCCGCTTGATGCCAGCCAATTGATCGTGCATTCCATGCTCAGCCTCAATGTCTTACGTTGAAGTAATTGCAAATTCTGAAGCCCATTCGAACCTCACTTCAGGTCTACCGATATTCGTAAATATTATTGCAGCGCAACATGGCTGCCGTTACACTGCAAGCGCTGACTTTGATACGCCTCGCGGCGCAGGTCAACCGATTGTCTCCTCCACCTCCTCCATTGGTGGATTCAGCCCAAGGCAGCAATGCCTTGGGCTTTTTTCTTGGCAGGTCGCGATGCCTGAGGCCTTGCACTCGCTGCCGTATCATCCTGCGCCCTCCAACCCACTGCAGGAATGCCATGACCGGCCCCGCTCGCCCCTCGAAAGCACCCCGCGCAGCGGCCCGGACATCCACCCGACATCGCGACGAGATCGACCTCTCCGGCTATCTGAAGAAGATCCTCAATGCACGCGTCTATGACGTGGCGGTCGAATCGGCGCTCGACCCGGCCAAGAGCCTGTCCAAGCGGCTGAACAACAGCGTTTTCCTCAAGCGCGAAGACAGCCAACCGGTGTTCAGCTTCAAGCTGCGCGGCGCATATAACAAGATGACTCAGCTGAGTGCAGAGCAGCTCAAGCGCGGCGTGATCTGTGCCTCTGCCGGCAACCATGCACAAGGCGTGGCGCTCAGCGCGTTCAGGCTCAAGTGCAAGGCTTTGATCGTGATGCCGGTCACCACGCCGAAATTGAAGGTCGACGCGGTGGCCGCGCTAGGCGGCGAAGTGGTGCTGCACGGCGAAAGCTATTCAGATGCCTACGTGCATGCGCTGGAGCTTGAAAAGACGCGCGGCCTGACCTTCGTCCACCCGTTTGACGATCCAGACGTGATCGCCGGCCAGGGCACAACGGCGATGGAAATCCTGCGCCAGCTCCAGGGCCCGATCGATGCCATCTTCGTGCCCATCGGCGGTGGCGGCCTGATTGCCGGTGTCGCGGCCTACGTCAAGGCCGTGCGGCCCGAGATCAAGGTGATCGGCGTACAGACGACCGATTCGGATGCGATGGCACGCTCGGTGAAGGCAGGCAAACGGGTTCAGCTGAATGACGTCGGCCTGTTCTCTGACGGTACCGCGGTCAAGCTGGTGGGCGAAGAGACCTTTCGGCTGACGCGCGCGCTGGTCGACGACTTCATCCTGGTCGATACCGACGCGGTCTGCGCCGCCATCAAAGACGTGTTCCAGGACACCCGCAGCATTCTGGAGCCGGCCGGCGCGTTGAGCGTTGCCGGCATCAAGCAGTACGTCGAGCAGCACAAGCTGAAGGGGCAGAGGCTGGTGGCGATCACCAGCGGCGCCAACATGAATTTCGATCGGCTGCGCTTCGTTGCCGAGCGGGCCGAGGTGGGCGAATCGCGTGAAGCCTTGTTCGCGGTCACGATTCCAGAGGAGCGTGGCAGCTTCCGCAAATTCTGCGAGCTGATCGGCCCGCGCAGCGTCACTGAATTCAATTACCGCATCTCGGATGCGCAGCACGCTCATGTGTTTGTCGGCCTGGCCACCAGCCACGCCGGCGAGTCGGCCAAGCTCGCCAAGGGCTTTGCCAAGCAGGGCTTCGCGACCGTCGACCTGACGCATGACGAGCTGGCGAAGCAGCATGTGCGGCACATGGTCGGCGGGCGCAGCGAGCTCGCGCACGACGAGCGGCTCTACCGCTTCGTGTTCCCCGAGCGGCCCGGCGCGCTGATGCGTTTTCTGTCCAGCATGCACCCGGGCTGGAACATCAGCCTGTTTCACTACCGCAATCAAGGCGCGGACTATGGGCGCATCCTCGTGGGCATCCAGGTGCCTCGCAGCGACAAGAAAGCCTTCAAGGATTTCATCGAAGGCCTGGCCTACCCTTGCGTTGACGAGACAGACAGCCCGGTCTACCGGCTCTTTCTCAAATAGAGACCGCGACCGCACGCGGCGCACGATTGCGCGCACCGCATGCGTGGCCCCACAATGACCGACAGCACCTGGGCTTGCCCCAGGCGGTACGGCCCTTACCGCGTTGACCCCGCATCCAACACATGTCTGTCAGCCGATCGCTCATTGCCCCGACCGCCAACCCGCTGCTGGAGCAGGCGCTGCGCGAAAAGCTGAAACGGCGCAGTGAAACGATTGGCAAGCTCGGCGAACTGGAGCCCTTGGCCATCCGCATCGGGCTGATCCAGAACACCTTGAAGCCTCGCTTCGTGCTGCCGCAGATCGTGCTCTTCGCCGCCGATCATGGCCTCGCGGTTGACGGCATCGGCCCGGCCGGCCAGCCAAGCACCGCTCAACTCACGCAGAACCTGTTGTCGTCGCAGTTGCCGGTGTCGGTCTTTGCGCGCATCCAGGGCATGGAGCTGAGCGTGGTTGATTGCGGCGTCGCCGAGCGCGTGATTCCGCACCCGCGCTTGATGGCCCGCAAAATCGCGCACGGCACGCGCAATTCGCGCGTCAACGTGGCAATGACGCTCGATCAGGCGCACGCCGCGATTCGTGCCGGCATGGAGATCGCCGATGCAATGCCGGGCAACCTGATTGCCTGCGCCGGTGTCGGCGGGGGCTCGCATGAAAGCGCAGCACTGGTGCTGTCGGCATTGTCGGG
>CAHJWV010000485.1 GCA_903643055.1 Burkholderiales bacterium
CGCGTCCCGCGCCAGGCGCAGGCCGGTGAACTGCCACTGCGCCTCGGGCGGAAAGAAGTTGCGGTAGCTCGCGCGCACGTGGCCGGCCGGCGTGGCGCAAGAGCCGCCGCGTAGCACGTATTGCTGGCTCATGAACTTGCCGTTGTATTCGCCGACCGCGCCGGGCAGCGGCTGATAGCCGGGATAGGCGCTGTAGTTCGATTGCGTCCATTCCCAGACGTCACCGAACATCTGCAGCGGGCCGGCACCGTCGTCGCCTGACGGCGGCAGCGGATGAAAGACGCCGCGCGCGCCGAGGTTGTCGCGCGCGCTTGGCTGCAGCATGAAGTGCCGCGCCGCCAACTCCCATTCGCCCTCAGTCGGTAACCGCGCCCCGGCCCAGCGCGCATAGGCATCGGCCTCGAAATAACTCAGATGGCACACCGGCGTGTGGGTGTCGATCTCGGTGCGGCCGTGCAGCGTGTGCAGCGACCAGCCACCGTTGTCGGCCTGCTGCCAGTAGAAAGGCGCGCGGCGCGGGCCGGCCTGCACCCAATCCCAGCCGAGCGACAGCCACAACTCGGGCCGCTGATAGCCGCCATCGGCGATGAAGGCGAGGTACTCGCCGCAGTTCACCGGGCGCGAGGCGAGTTCGAAAGGCGCGGTGTAGGCGCGGTGCTTCGGGGTTTCGTTGTCGAAGCAGAAGCGCCCGTCAAGTCCTTCGTCGTGCCCGAGCTCGAACAGGCCGCCTTCGCAACGCCGCCATTGCAGCGCCTGCGGCTTCACTGCTGCCATCGGCCAACGCTTGGCATAGGGCGGATGCGTGGTGATGAAGGACAGCGCATGCTTGATGTCGGTCAGGATCAGTTCCTGATGCTGCTGCTCGTGGTGCAAGCCGAGCGTGATCAGTGCGGCCATTTCGGTGGTGACCGGCTGCGAGGCCAGCAGCGCGGCGATGCGCTCGTCGACCGCGGCGCGATAGCGCTTGACGCCCGCAAGCGTCGGGTGCGTGATCAGGCCGCGCAGCGGGCGCGGATAGCGCTCGCCAATGCCCTGGTAGTAGCTGTTGAACAACACGCGGTAGCTGTCATCGAAGGGCTGGAATGCAGCTTCGAAGCGTTCAAGCACAAAAGTCTCGAAGAACCAGGTGACGTGTGCGAGGTGCCATTTGACCGGGCTCGCATCGGGCATCGACTGCACCTGGCAGTCTTCATCGGTCAGCGGTTCGGCAAGTGCCAGCGAGGCTTCGCGCACAGCGCGGTAAGCCGCGGCCAGTTCGTCGGCCTGCTGGCGGGGGCTCTTGTACAAGCTCGGGCTGAAGTGCTGGCCTGGGTTCTCGCTCAGGCCCTGCGCGGTGGCCGGCTGTAACGCGGTGGCAGTCTGCATGCGGTCTCCTCGGTGTCTTCGGTGTGAGCGGAGGTAAACCGTACTCCCGGCCGGGCATTCCCGCAAACGGCGGCGGATTCAGCCCTGCGGCTTCAAAGCCGAATCGACGCCGCGGCGGTCATCGAACACGAAACAGTCGCCCTGGAAATGCCGGCTGCCGACTTCTTCGAAGTACTTCAGGATGCCGCCGTCCAGCTGCACCACGTGCTCGATGCCGGCTTCGCTCATGTAGATCGCCGCCTTCTCGCAGCGAATGCCGCCGGTGCAATAGCTGACCACGCGCTTGCCTTTGAGCTCGGCCCGGTGCGCCAGCACCTTTTGCGGGAACTCGCTGAACTTCGCGATGTTCCAGTCGATCGCGCCATCGAAGCGGCCCTGTTCGACCTCGAAGGCATTGCGGGTATCGAGCGTTACCACCGGTCGGCCGTCGTCGTCATGGCCGGCGTCGAGCCAGCGCGCGAGCGTGAGCGCGTCGACCGCGGGTGCGCGCTCGGCCGCCGGCTGAATGGCCGGGTGATTCATGCGGATGATCTCCGGCTTCACCTTCACCAGCAGCTTGCCGAACGGCACTTCGGCCGACCAGCTTTCCTTCGGGCGCAAGTCGGCAAAGCGGCTGTCGCTCTCCAGACAAGCCACGAAGGTGCGCACGTCAGCGGCCGGGCCGGCAAGGAATAAGTTGATGCCTTCCTCGGCCAGCAGCACGGTGCCCTTGAGGGCGAGCGTTTCGGCTTTCTCGCGAATGCCTTGCTGCAAGGCGGGTGTGTCCGCCAACGGCACGAAGCGGTAGGCAGAGATGTTGAGTATCGGAGTCGAGTTGGTGTCCACCGGTGCATTTTACGGATCGGGGTCATCGCGCGAAGGGGTCGCGCGGGCTCTCTAAAATGCCCCATGGCTTTCATTCATCTGCGTACCCACACCGAATATTCCATCGTCGATGGCACCCTGAGGATCGACGAGCTGGTGGCTGCGGCCGCCAACGACGGCCAGGCGGCGCTGGCGATCACGGACCTGTCGAACCTGTTCGGCGCCGTCAAGTTCTACAGCAAGGCCCGCAAGGCCGGCATCAAGCCGCTGGTTGGCGTCGACCTCTGGCTGGAGCCGACCGATGGCGACAAGCAATGCAGCCGCCTGTTGCTGCTCGTGCAAAGCAAGCAGGGCTATCTCAACCTGTGCGAGCTGATCTCGCGCGCCTGGCTCGATACCACGCAGCGCGCGCAGGCCTGGGTCCGATGGGAATGGCTCGAGGCGCTGAACGAGGGCCTGATCGTGTTGTCGGGCGCCGAGCTGGGCGCGATCGGCCATGCCTTGCTGGCGCGCGACACCGAGCGGGCCCGCACGATCGCACGGCGCCTGGCGCGCATCTTCCCGCAGCGCTTCTACCTCGAGGTGCAGCGCGCCGGCCAGCCCAACAACGAAGCCCATCTGCGCGCGGCGGTGCCGCTGGCGGCCGAGCTGGGCCTGCCGGTGGTGGCCACGCACCCGGTGCATTTCCAGGCGCCCGAAGACTTTGAGGCGCATGAAGCGCGGGTTTGTGTGTCAGAAGGCGAAATGCTGACCAACCCGAAGCGCGTCAAGCGCTTCACCCGTGAGCAGTACTTCAAGACGCAGGCGCAGATGGAAGCGCTGTTCGCTGATCTGCCGAGTGCAGTCCAGAACACGCTGGAGGTCGCCAAGCGCTGCAACCTGACGCTGGTGCTCGGCAAACCGCAGCTGCCGGAGTTCCCGACGCCCGAGGTCGAGATCGATGGCAAGCGCGAGCGCATGGTGCCGGAGGCCTACTTCCGCTACATCTCGCACGAGGGCCTGAAGGAGCGGATGCTAACGCTGTATCCGAACGAGGCCGATCGGGCGCGCGAGCACCAGCGCTACGTCGACCGGCTCGATTTCGAGATCGACACGATCCTGAAAATGGGCTTCCCCGGCTACTTCCTGATCGTGGCCGACTTCATCATCTGGGCCAAGAGCAACGGCTGCCCCGTC
>CAHJWV010000486.1 GCA_903643055.1 Burkholderiales bacterium
AACGGTGCGCCGATCAGAAAAGGGGTTTTCATGTGGGCTCTCGATCGATCAGGGTTTCAGTTCGAGCGCGACTGCGCCCAACTCGTGTTCGCCTTGGGCCTTCAAGGTCTGCGCCGATTTGGCCGGCCAGTCGAAGGGCACACGCAGCACTTCACGGCCACCGTTCTCGCGCGCCGCTTCCACGACCACTTGATAGCTGCCGGGCGCCAGGCCCGACAAGGCGTTCGCGCTGCCCACCGTCAACATCTGCTCGCCCGGCGCGCGGGTCGCGGCGCTCACGCCATCGATCGGCGTTTGCAGATCGCGGCCGCTCTTGCGCCACCACTGGCGCATGTCTTTGAGCCACTTTGCGCCGCCGTTGTCGCGCTTCTTGATGTCGTACCAGAGCGCCAGGTTGCCGGCAAAGCTCTGGTCGGCCTTCTCGATCCACACCGCGACATAAGGGCGGTGGTACTCGGCCACCGTCAGTTGCGGCAGCTGGATCTTCAGATTGGCGTCGGCCGCAAAGGCCGGTGCCGAAAGGGCCGCGGCCGCGCTGAGGGCCATCGAATAGCGCAATGTCATCGTGAGTCCTTCGGGAATGAATGGAATGAATCGGTGAATGAAAAATCAGTGGATGAAGAGGATGGCCACCAGCAGCGGCAGCACCAGCCCGAGCGCAATGACCGGCCAGGTGCTCGGCCGCTTGGCCGCATGCATCTTCAAGATGAGCAGGCCGGTGATCGCGAACACCAGGCAGGCCGCAGCAAACAAGTCGATGAACCAGCTCCAGGCGGCGCCGGTGTGGCGGCCTTTGTGCAGGTCATTCAGATAAGAGATCCAGCCGCGGTCGGTGCGCTCGTATTCGAGCGAGCCTTCGGCCCGGTCGATGCGCAGCCAGGCATCGCCACCGGGCCGCGGCAGCGCGAGATAGATCTCGTCAGCCGACCACTCGGCCGGCAGGCCCGCCACCTCCAGATGCAGTGGGCCCTCGATCCAATCGGCGATCGCCTTCGGCAAGGGCGCGCCGTCTTTGTCTTTGCCCTTGCCTTGCAAGGCCGGCGTCAGCAGCTTCAACAGCGAGGGCGGCAGCTGCTCGCGCAGCGTCGTCACTTGAGGCTTCGCTTCGATCTGCGAGGCATGGTTGAGCGTGAAGCCGGTGACGGTGAACAGCAGCAAGGCGACCAGGCTCAGCGCTGAGCTGATCCAGTGCCACTGATGCAAGGTCTTGAGCCAGTAAGCCCGCTGCTGCGCGGGCGGCGGTGGGGTGGCGGAGGGCGGCGTTGAAGAATCCATGAACGATGACGAGGGCTCGCTTGAAGGCTCAGACTTCGGTCCAGAGCCGCAGCAGGTTGTGATAGTGGCCGGTCAGCGCCACCAATTCCGCGTGATCGCCGTGGCGAGCGCGCAATCGCTGAAGATTCTGGTCGAGTTCGAACAACATGCTGCGCTGGTTGTCGTCACGCACCATGCTTTGCACCCAGAAGAACGAGCAGATGCGTGCGCCGCTGATCACCGGAAGCACGCGATGCAGGCTGCTCGATGGGTACAGGATCAAATCACCCGCCGGCAGCTTGACCTCGTGTGCGCCATAGGTGTCCATCACCTCCAACTCGCCGCCTTCGTAGTCGCCCGGCTCGCTCAGAAAGAGCGTGCAAGACAGATCGGTGCGCAGCCGCAGGCTGGTGCCCGGCACGCCGCGCACCGCGCCATCGACATGCAGCCCGTAGTGCTCGCCGCCTTCATAGCGGTTGAACAGCGGCGGCACATAACGCAGCGGCAACGCGGCTGATACGAACAGCGGATGCGCCTCCAGCGCCTTCAAGATCGCGGCGCCAAAGCGCTGCGTCAACGGCCCGGCCTCCGGCAGTTGCCGATTGCGCTTGACCTGCGCCCCCTGCGCGCCGACCGTCTCGCGGCCATCGTTCCAGTCGGCCGCATCCAGGGCTGCGCGGATCTCGCTGATCTGGTCGGGCATCAGCACGCCGGGCACGTGAAGCATCATGTCAACTCTCTCTGTCAATCTCTATCGGGTGCGAAGCCCACCCTTGCCTGAGCCGCGCCGCTGCCATTCCGGCGTCCGTGGCGGCGGCTTGCCGGTCCACGGAATGCACCCGCGAAGGCACCCACTTGAGCGACAGGTGAGGCAAGTGCAGCAGATCAGGCACAGGCTTCGGGTGGGGTCATCAATACTTGAAGTTCGCGCTCAACAAGGCATTGCGCGGCTCGCCGGGCTTGTAGCGTGAACCTCCATTGTTGACCGATGCGGTGTACTCCTTGTCGAACAGGTTGTTCACGTTCAGCTGCAGCGAAACGTTCTTGTTGATGTCATACGCCACCATTGCATCGGCCACCGTGTACGACTCGGTGTTGATCAGGTTGGTGGTCGTCGCCGTGACCACGTTGCTGGTGCGCGCCACCGCATCGACATAGCGGACGCCGCCGCCCAGGGTCAAGTTGCCCAGCAGCTTGTAAGACGCCCAGGAACTGAAGGTCACTTTGGGCGAGTAGACGATCAGCCCGCCTTGGTTCGCGCCCGCCCCTGTCGGCACGCCGCGAATGATCTTCGGGTCCATGTAGGCCACACCGGCGCTCAGGTTCAAGGCCGGCGTGACTTGCCCGACCACGGCGAGTTCAACGCCATCGACGCGGCGCTTGCCAACTTGGGTATAGACGGGCGAGCTTGCGCCATCGGACACCAGCTCGTTCTTGTTCTCGCTGCGATAGACCGCCGCGGTCGCGGCGAGCTTGCCGCCGAACAGATCCCACTTCGTACCGATCTCGATGTTGCTGCCTTCCTGCGGCTCGGTGTTGGGGCGCGCCTGGCTGTTATCTGCGCTGCTGAGCGCAAAGCTGGCACCCCCGGGCGGCTGGAATGAATTCGACACCGTGGCGTAGATGCTGCCGTCCTTTGTTGGCTTGAACACGGCGCCCAACTTCCAGCTGAACAGGTTGTCGGTCAAACCGAGCGGGGCGTTCTGTACCAGCGTTTCAGCGGTCGCTGGCGTGACGCCGGTGTTCGACGCTGCCGTGAAGGTCGAGCTGTTGGTCTCGGTATGGAACTTCTCCCAGCGCACGCCCCCGTTGAGCAGCCAGTGGTCTGACACGGTCAGCGTATCGAAGGCATAAACAGCGGCGCTCAGCGTGCTGCCCTTGGCATAAGCGCCTTTGAACGGCGGCGAGAGAAAGGCATCGCCGGTGCTGGGGTTGTACAAGTCGGCGCGTGGCTGTGCCAGCGGCGATGTCGGCAAGGCCGTGCCGGTGCGGCTGAGTTCGGTCAGGGTTTGGGCATTCGCCTGGTTCTGGCGCTCGTAGATGAATTCGAAACCACTCGACAGCGAATGCCGGAGTCCTGCGGTGGCGAACTCGGTGCTCAGGTTCGTCTGGTTGGTCAGGATCTCGTTGGTCTGATGGCGGCCCTGACGTGAACGCTGGACAGACAAGCGCTGTGCGGTCTGGTCGAACAAAACGCCGTTGACACCCGTCAACAGGTAATCCTGCTCGGTGTGGCCCAGGCGCGTGGTGTTGCGCAGCGTCGTTCCCGTTGCGAATGCATGTTCGATGCGCGCAGTGAACATGTGCAGCGTCACGTCATCGAAGTCATCCGGCGATCCGTAGAAGTTCTTGCGTCCGACCGCAGGACCGGTCGGCAAGCTACCGAATCGGTAGTCGGGCAGGCCATAAGTCGACACGCCGCCATCCGGCAGGTTCTTCTGATCGGCATACAGGTAGTTGAAGGTCGCGCGGGTGGGCGTGCCCAGGCCGAACACCAGCGACGGCGCGAAGCCGAAACGCTGCCTCTTGACCTTGTCGCGACCGGGCGTGCCGGAGTCCTGCGCGACGACGTTCAGGCGCAGTGCCGAGCCAGGAATGCCCAGCTCCAGCGGGCGGTTCAGATCGGCCGTGGCACGCACGCGGCTGGCCGTGCCCACCGTCAAGCTGCCGTTGTTGAAGGCTTCGCGGGTCGCTGTTTTCGACACGAGGTTGACGTAGCCCGACGAAGCGCCACGGCCGTTGTCGGAGCCCGACGGGCCCTTCACCACTTCGACCTGCTCGATGTTGAAGACATCGCGCGAGACCGCACCGAGGTCACGGATGCCATCCACAAAGATGCTGTTCGTCGTGTCGAAGCCGCGCATGAAGATCGAGTCGCCGGTCGTCGTGTTGCCGTTCTCGCCCAGCTGCATCGTGATGCCCGGCGTGTTGCGCAGCGCTTCGGCCAGTGTGGTCGCGACTTGCTGCTGCAGCACTTCCTTCTTGATCACCGTGATGGTCTGCGGCGTGTCGACCAGCGGCTGCGTGAACTTCGGGCTGGAGGCGTTGTCGGCCTTGAAGCTGTCAACGCGGTCGTTGGTGCCGGTCACGCGCACGACAGGCAGCATCACCTCTTTCGATGTTTCAGGCTGGGCAGAGGCTTCGACGGCCTGAGCGGTCTGGGCTGCCGCCGGCCAGCCCAGTGCCATCAGGCTCACGGCCGCAGGGTGGGCCAAAAGGTATAGGCGCGGCGTCGGATGCTGACGGCTTTTGATGTAGCTCACGGGGTTCTCCTGGATGAGGTTTTTGGTGAAAAATAAATCGGATGAACAGGCCGTCCAGGTCGGGCCCTGCATCGCCAATGGCCATCCATCGATCGCCAAAGCGGCGTGTCGATGTCGAGTTAGAACCAAAGTGGGGCGCCGCTTGCGATGCAAATCGCAAACGTCATTGTTCAGGGCATGACCAGCGTCAAACGGGCTTTCAATGGGTTTGCGGGCTGGCGATGGCTGGCAGCGTGGGATGGAAAAACAAGCGCTGGGAAGGCGCGAAGGGAATCAGGCGCGTGCCGTCGAGTCATGAAGGCGGATCGAGGGCGATGGTGGCTGCCGTGACGAGAAAGCGGGCGCGGCCGGTGGACGCAGGCCGTCGGCAGGCGCAACGCATGGCGTGACGCGGCGCTCGCCTTCGCGCAGCAATGCGCGAAGCCAAGACGGGAATGCCGTCTGTACGGCGTTTTTTGAGCCGTTAGAAGCCGGCCCTTACTCTGGAAAATTGATGAGCTTGAGCGATGCGCTGATGAGCGACGACCATCAACCGCAGCGCGGGCAGGCAGTGGCAACACGATGGAACGCGTGCAGGAAGGAGCAGCAACGCAGCAGCATGGCGATCAGGCTGCTTGGTTTACTTTGTCAGGATCAGCTTGCCCAGCGCCGTGACGCGCAGTCGATACATCACACCGTGATGTTCGATCTGCACTTCATTGGCGCCGCCCAACAGCTGTTCGCTGGAGAAGCGGGCCACCTGGGTGTCAGGCGCCAACGGGGCGGCGGCATCGAATGAGGCGGCCGCTGGCACACCTCCGCGCAAGCTGGTTTCGGTCGAAGAGGTCAACGTGGTGTTCATGGTTTTCAGGGGGTTTCGGGTTCGCTGATGAAGCCGACCTGGGTTAGGCCCGCCTTGGAGGCATCGGCCAGCTCGTGGCCGATGCCCGGCGCGGAATCCGTTGTCATGCTCAGTTCTCCAGATCGAAATCAATCGGCGCCGAAGTCCCAGCCGGCGATCGGCGCAATCGCGCCAATCACGCAACGGCGTTGGAGCGGCGGCAACCCGTTGGGTGCTGAAACCGGGCGCCGAAGCTTGAATCCGGCATGCGGCGCACGCACGACCGCATACACGGGACGTGCAGGCATCGGAGAAGGGAGGGCGGGAGGCATGGTGGCGCAACAGAACTTCAGAAACTTTAACACAAACAAGAATGATTCCCATTTGTGTATGGCCTAATGCTTGAAGCATTAATTTCATTTGAAGTGTCGATCGTGCTTGCAGGGCATTGATCTCAGTGACCACGCGCCCTGCAGCGTTGCGCAACTCGCCTTCGTGCCGCCTGGTTGGCTGCGCGGTTCAACGCTGTTAGCTCAGTCAATGCCGCCCGGTCCCGCTCCACGAACTGCCGTTGCAACATGCCCATTTCCGGCGGGCATGGGCAAGCGACGCATGCCCTGCACTGACGACGCGCCCTTCGCGTTGACCTTCCGCCTCAGTTGATGGAAGAGGACGGGAGTCCGACACATGGATGACACATGGATGACACAAAGCCAGATGAAACTGAGGAAGCTCTGCGGCATGAATTTGGTTCCGATGCAAACCAAATCATGGTTCACACCTGAACAACGAACCGTTTGCTGAGACGGTCTGTAGCGCCAGATGGCGCGTGGATGAAAAGTCAGCTTCATGGCTTGGCGCACGATGGGCGCCCGGACCATCCTCGTGCGCTCCATTCGTTCATCGAATG
>CAHJWV010000487.1 GCA_903643055.1 Burkholderiales bacterium
CGAGCATGACGCCGACGCCGCCTACCGGGCAACGCAGGTGCTGGACAACGTTCAAAAGTTCGACAAGGACGGCGCCGTCAAGGACCCGAAGGTCGACGACAGCATCGATGGTTTCAGTTCCAGCGATGAAGCCGCCAACGGCAGCGAAGCCGGCCGTCTGCAGGACTTCGGCAAGTACGGCTATGACACGCTCTATAAGGGCGGTGTCGAACGTGGCGGCACCTACACGCCCAATGCCGACGAGAAGCGCCCGGAAGGCGACTACCGGACCGCGCAGGAAATCATCGACGGCGACCCGCTGCTCAAGAACCTGGGCAACCAGCGCGACCGCCTGAAAGAGAAGGTCGGTGATTTCGATACCGATGCTGATGCTGCCTACCGTGCCTCGCTGGTCCTGAACAACATCGAAAAATTCGATTCGTCCGGCACCTTGGTCGACAAGTCCAAGACAGCCGTCTATGACGAGTACAACGACGAAGGCAACGGCAAGGTCGATGGCTATAACGTCAAGGGCAAGGTCGTTGAAGGCTGGGAAAAAGACGGCGACTCCGAAGCCACGCGCCTCGAAACCTTCCTCAATGACGGCTATGACAGCCTAAAGAGCAAGGAGTTCGAGCCGCCGAAATCGCTGGGCGATCAGGCATCGTTGCCGCTCGAAGGCGAGACCCGCCCCGAAGGCGACACCCGCAGCGCTCGAGAGATCATCGACAGCAGCGAGTTGCTGAAGAATCTGGGCAACCAGGAAGACATCAAGGACAACCTGAAGAAGCAGGTCGGTGACTTCGAGAACGACGCCGATGCCGCCTGGCGCGCCGTGCAGGTGCTCAATTATGTGGAGCAGGTAGATAGCAAGGGCAAGGCTGTCGGGAGTGATGAGAACGTCGGCAACAACCGCATCGACGGCTTCACTTCCCACGATGAAGCGCAGCCCGATACCGAAGCTGGACGCCTGAAAGACTTCGGCGAGCAAGGCTATGACGCATTGCGCGGCATCGATGGCAAATCGCTCGATGAGAAATTTACCTCGCTGAATGCAGAAGCCATTCAAGACGCCATCCATGAGGCCGACGGTGACTCGAAGAAGGTCGAGACCGACTATTACAAGACCGGCGAAAGCAAGGCCAGCGCCGCCGACAAGGCCGACGCGCTGATCACGCTGAGCTCGGGCCTTGCCGAATACCAGGCCGGCTCCGCTCAGCTGGGCAACGTCGACACCAAGGGCGAATGGGACGGCGGCACCTACACGAGCAACGCGCCTTTCTATGCCGACGTGCAGCTGCGCATTGAGGCATTGAGCAAAGACCCCGAAGTGCAGGCCTTCATGGCCGAGGCAGCCGCGAAGAAGGTACCGGAAAAGATCAACGCCGACCCGGCGCTGAAATCGGAAATGGAGCGCCGCCTGGATGTCGCCAGCAGCGAAAGCGCATTGCAGCGGGAATTCTCCAAGACCGGCGCCGATGGCAAGGAGGTCAGCGCGACCGACGCGGTGACGGCCTTCGTCGGCAGGGCCAACTCCTATGCGCAGGCCCTGGGCATCCAGCCTGATCTGCACGCGGCTTTCGACAAGCTGTCGCAGGAGATGAAGGACAAGGCCAACGACGCCTACAAAGACATCGTCTCCGGCACGAAGCTGCAAGACGAGATCAAGGGTGGCACCTCGGCGAACGAAGCCTTGGTGCATTCGGCCACCGACAAGGCCATGCTGGATGCCGTTCTCGACAAGAAGACCGTCGACGAAGGCACTGAACAGTTCAATGAGAAAACGACCGCCCTCGCCCGCGACGAGCTGATGGATGGCAAATCGGTCGACGACAGCTTCAAGGGCCTGGGTGTAAAGGACGCCGACGACCCGGCGTTGAAGAAGCTGATCGAAGACAACACCGACAAATTCACCCCGCCCGGCGCCAAACCTCCCGTCGCGACGGACGTCATTGCCTCCATCCGCCGCGTGCAGGATCTGATGCGCCATGGCGCCACCTTCGATGGCGCCATGAAGGAACTCGACAAGAACTGGAAGAACCTGATGCCCGCAAGCGTCAGCGACTCCGCGAAGACCGGCACCTTGCATGCGGCTTCGTCGCTGCTGATGGCTGGCGTCATCGCGTCGCGCAGCGCCGAATCCGGCAAGACCGACCCGCTGCAAACCATCGGACAGTCGCTCACCGCCGGCAGCCTGCTAGGCTCGGGCGCATACAAGCATCTGAAAGACAACGCCTCGCAGATTTTTGACAACGGCAAGATCTTCGGCAGCGAAAACGCGCATCAGCTCGTCACCGATGCCAAGACGGCGCTCGGCACGCTGGGCATCGCCGGCGACGTGGTCGGCCTGGTCTACAACAGCTTCAGCGCCAAGGCGGCTGCAGACAAGGGCGACGACCTGACGGCCGGCTTGCAGGGCACCTTCGCGGCACTGGATGGCATCAGCTCGATTGCGGGACTCACCGAACTCGGCGCTTACCTCGTACCACGGCTGATACCGAGTGTGGCGGCCGAATCGCTCGCCGGGCTGGGTGCGGCGGCAGGCGCCATCGGTGCCGTGGCGGGTGGCATCACGGCGGTCGTGGGGCTGATCGCCGTCTTCGTGACCGGCATCGTGGGCTCGCTCAAGGGCCAGTCGGTTGCCAACGACTTCCACGCCAAGATGATGGACAAATTCTCCGAGGTCAACATGGCCATTCCAGGCCACAACGCACTGATCGAAAACTTCGATCTGGACGATGAGAAGGCCTTGTTCAAGGACCCGGCCGGCTACGACGCCTGGCTGAGCAGACAGGGCAACAACCTGAACGGCCCGGACTGACCGGTGGGTGGCCCTTCCACCCTGAGCGTCGCTCATGAGGCAACGTGGCTCCGCTTGAGCGAATTGCACGCGGTGGCTTGAATCACCCCGCGCCCTTGGGGCTTGCTGCATCTCGTGTCATTGCATCGTTGTAGATGCAGGCTCAAGCTGCGACACGCGTTGGGTCGCGGCATCGTCTTGCAGCGCCGCACCAATCAACTTGCCGATTCCTGACTGTGTCAGAAATCGGCAAGACCGCGCTAACGCTGTGGCTGGACGGCCGGCGTGAGCGGTGGCGTCGGCACCTTGCTCCACATTTCCATCTCGCGCGCCAACGTGTGCAAGGCCAGCGCCGGGCGCACCTGCGCAAAGAATACCGCGACCAGCAGCGACAGCATCGCGATCGCCACGGCGCCCTTGACCGGCTGGGCCAGCGAATTGGGTTCGAGCTTTTCGGCCGTCTTCGACAAGATGCCAAAGCCCAGGTCCACCAGCACCAGCACCAGCAAGGCGGGCGCGGCGATCTTGACCGTCAGCTCCAGGTAGTGGCCGGTCTGGATGCGGATGAAGTCTTCGAGCACCGCGGTCCACACCGGCGTCATGCTGGCCAATGGCCACCATTTGAACGATTCGAAAATGATGTTTGTCAACACCAGCATGCCACCCAGCATGTAAAAACCGGAGATCGCCAGCTGCCCCAGCAGGTTGCCGATCGGCGTGCTTTGCTGGCCGCTCAAAGGGTTGGTCTGCTGTACGTTGTTGTAGCCGGCCTGGTTGTCGATCAGCACGCCCACCCCTTCAGCCACCCAGAACACGGTCGAGGCTGCATAGCCCAGCAGCAGGCCGAGAAAGGCCTCTTTGCCGACCATCAAGGCCAAGCTGGTGATCGTCATGGTCTTGACCATCACCGCGGGCTGGCCCCAGGCGATGAAGAAGCCCAGACACATCGCCAGGCCACCACGCATGCGCCCTTGAATGGTTTGCGAACTGGTAGCGGGCAGCACCATGTAAACGGCAAACAGCCGCGTGCTGCAAAGCGCCAGCATCAGCACCGCATGCTGGACCGCGTCGCCCAGGCTGACCAGGGTCGAAAATTCGCCGAAGACCTCGTTCACGACGCCATCTCCGTTTGCGCGCGAGCCGCTGCGTGGCGCCTGGTCACGCCACGTGCAACCGCGGCTTCTTCGGACTCTTCGTCCTGCGCATCTTCCATCGCCTGATCGGCCAGCTTCAAAAGCTTCACGCGCTCTTCTTCGAGGTTGTCACGCTGCGTCGTCGCCCGCTGCACCGCCTTGCGGGCCTCGTCGAGCTGCTGCTGCGCTTCGTTCACCTTCTTGATCGCGTACTGCAAAAGCGTGTCGGCTTTCTTCGTCAGCTCGACCAGGTCTTTCAGCACGTACTGCAATGTCACGATGTGGCTCGGGTTGAGCGCCTGGGCTTGCCCGAGGCTGATGATCTTCTCGCGGCAGTCGGCTTCTTCCTGCCGGCACTGCGTGACCTGCTGGTCTGCAGTCGCGTGCTCATCGACGCGAACCTGCAAGGCCAACACTTTTTCCTGGACCTGCGCTTCGAGCTCTTTGAGCCGCCGCTCCTTGACCCAGAGCAGCGTCTTCAGCGAACGAAGGGTCAACATCAGCTGACCAACGCAGATCGGAAGAGCACACGTCTGAACTCCAGTCAC
>CAHJWV010000488.1 GCA_903643055.1 Burkholderiales bacterium
CAACGTCGCCGTCAAAGTCCAGTACGACCGCCTGACCACCAGCGAAAACACACCGGGCCGGTTCATCAACGCGAATGCGAACTTCCGCAGTGGTGACAGCGCGAATTTGATCACCTTCGCCGTGGATTTCCTGTTCTAAAGGACCCCCATGAAAGCACAACATTTTTTGACGCTGTTGGCCCTTTCATTTGCTGCCCTGATTGCTGAGGCTGCAGATCTGGTGGTCATTGCCAACCCCGCCGCAGGCGCGCTGACCAAGGAGCAAGTGGCCGATATTTTTCTGGGCAAGGATCAGTCTTTAACACCCATCGATCAAAGCCCTGAATCGTCGATTTACGCCGAGTTCTATAAAAAAGCTTCAGGCCGCGACTTGCCTCAGGTGAAAGCCACTTGGTCGCGCATCATCTTCAGCGGCAAGGGAGTCGCACCGAAACAGCTGCGTGATGCTGGCGAGGTAAAGAAAGCGGTGGCCGCAGATCCCAAGGCCTTGGGTTATATCGATAAATCCGCAGTGGACGGTACGGTGAAAACAGTACTGACGCTGGAATAACACGATCGCCGACCGCAGTCTGGACTTGTGGACGGCAGCGAGATTTCTCAACACAGGTCATGGCCCCAGGGCGCGGTGTGTATCTGCCGCGTGGCCGTCGTGAACCGGCCTGGGTTTCATGGAGGCTCACTGGTGCGTGAGTCATCGGGCCGAACCCTTGTGCGAGGACGTGTACGCCCCCTATTCTTCGGCGGCAATGAGTTCTGCGAGCCACGCCGGCCTTGCGACGCGACGCAGATCGAGTGGGGTTCAGTCAGGCGCTGGGATAACCCGCGCAGTCGAAGGTCGTGCGCACGCGGGACTTGCGGCCCATCTTCGTGGACAGCACGGTGCAGGAAATGGTCGTGGCATACCCGAGCGACAGCCGGCTGATGGATCCGGTGCGATGCAAAATCGTGCAGTTGTCCAAGCGCGAGGGCATCGTGCTAAAACAGACCTTTGAGCGGGAATGCAAGGTGGGCAGCCCGCCCCGCTAAACAGATCGCCTCTCACTTCGTCTGTGTAGAAGATGCCATGTCTTCTCATGGTCAAGGTGAATCTCCCGTGCTCTCTTACCTCATTCGACAATCACGTCAACTGCTGATCGCGGCGGCGCTGGCCAGCATCATCTCGGGCGTGTGCAGCGTGCTGCTGGTGGTTCAGATCAACAACGCGCTGACGGCCACCAACGAGCACCGCGCCGCCCAGATCTGGACGTTTGCGGCGGTGGCGGTGATCGCCATGATCAGCCACATGATTTCGTCAGTGCTGTTCGAGCGGCTGAGCCAGCACACCTATGCCGAGATGCGGCGCTTCATTTCATCGCGCGTGCTTGCGACCGACTATCGACGTCTCGAAGAGATCGGCGGGCCGAAGGTGCAGTCGGCCTTATCGGAGCATGCCGGCCGCGTGGCCGAGTTTTTCGTGGGTGCGCCCACGATCCTGATCAACGCAATCGTCGTGTCGGGCTGCCTGTTCTACATGGCCTGGCTGTCATGGCAGGTATTCGCTGCCGCGGTGCTGGTGATCGGCCTCGGCTCGCTCGGCTACCACTTGGCGCATTTGCGTGCGATTCGCTACCTCGACGCTGCAGCGCATGAACAGGACCGCTTGTTCGACCACTTCCGCTCGCTGATCGACGGCGCCAAGGAGTTGCGGCTGCACCGCGCAAAGCGCGAGGTGTTTTCGAACCAGGTGCTCGGCCAGTCGATCGAAACAGTGCGCCAGCAGCGCGCGCTGGGCATGTCGATCTTTGTCGTGTCAGCGAGCTGGGGCAATTTTCTGATCTATGCGTTCCTGGGGCTGGTGTTGTTCGTATTGGTCGGTGATGTGCCTGACCGCGCGCGCATCATGACCGGCTTTGCGCTGGTGTTCCTGTACATGGTGACGCCGCTGGAGAATCTGTTGTTGAACCTGCCGCGTGCCAACCTCGCGAAAGCCTCGGCCGACCGCATCGATGAAATCACCCAGGGCATGCCCGACAGCGAGGCCGGCGGCTCGGCCTTGCCCGTGCCTGCGTTGCGCAGCATCGTGCTGCGGGGGGTGCGCCACAGCTACTACCACGAGGTCAAAGACGACATCTTCTCGCTCGGCCCGATCGACCTGAGCTTCGAGCCGGCGCAGATCACCTTCCTGGTCGGTGGCAATGGCAGCGGCAAGACCTCGCTGGCCAAGCTGCTGATCGGCTTGTACGTGCCGGAAGAGGGCGGCATCACGCTCAATGGTGAAGCGGTGGACGCCGCCAACCGAGATCGTTATCGCCAAAGCTTCTCGGCGATCTTCTCGGATTTTCATTTGTTCGACCGCCTGCTGGGCGCCACCGGCACCAGCCTGGATGCCGAAGGCAACCGCCTGATCGAGCAGCTGCACCTGCAGCACAAGGTGAAGGTGGTCGACGGTGCGTTCACGACCCGGGAGTTGTCGCAAGGCCAGCGCAAGCGCTTGGCACTGGTGGTGGCTTATCTCGAAGACCGGCCGTTCCTGGTATTCGATGAGTGGGCCGCGGATCAAGACCCGGTGTTCAAGGAGGTGTTTTATCGGCAGGTGCTGCCGGACCTGCGCACCAAGGGCAAGACCGTGTTGGTGATCTCGCACGACGACCGCTATTTCCACCTCGCCGACCGCCTGGTGCGGATGGAAAACGGGCAACTGCGCTCGGTGGAGTTGCAGCAGCCGGAAGTCGCTCCCCTGGCGCCAGTCACCGAGCCGCAGTCGCTGGCGGCCTGATCGATCGCATCGCAAGCTTCATCGTCCGTACCGGGCGATCGATTCGCCCGGGACGTTTGCCCATCTGGCCCATCTGGCCGAGCGCGCTGCGCGCAAGCGCTAAAAACAGAATCCAACAACTGCAGCCTCAAAGATCGGTGCGAGAGAGATCAGGAACAGCACACCTTCCCAGAGGGAGTGCCGACCGATCCGTTGCGGCTGGGAGGCTTGCACTTTGCGACGCAAGTGCGTGCGTGATCGACGTTGCGTGAATCGTTCCCCCCACACGGGTTAGGGGCGATCCGGTTGTGCGGGCCATCGGTAGAGGCAAGCTCTGTCGGACTTGCGTTCCAAGAAGCCCAGGATGTTTCGGTGATGGCAATCATCATGTTTTCGATGGACATCGAACGGTTTTATGACATGGATTGATGCTATCGAGCGCATGTATAAGGAAGTTGAAGATCGCGTAAAGGTGTCCCGCAGAGCGAAGCTTGCTTCGCAACATCATGTAGCGTTCGGAGTGCGCTTCGTTCCATGCCACCGACCACCGGTGGCCGTTTGCAGCGTGAGGAAGGGTGATGAATTCGGATCTGGCGAAGCTGCAAGCAGGCGCTGCTTCATAGACACCAGATACACGCGTCAACCAGCCGGCACGCGGCGTGGGAAGGGGCTGGCGCTTTCCGTGTGCCCACCTTGAAGGTATGGGCGGATGAAGGGCGCGCAAAGCCGGCGCAGCAGAAAACAAAAAGCCCCGGTTCGCATCACGCGGCCGGGGCTTCTTCACGGGGACGAGAAGATCAGAGCTGGCGTTTTTGCGCGTCGACGTCAGCGCTCGGCTTGATGCGAGCGAGGTGTTCGCTGAAGGCTTCGGCGTCCTGGAAGCCGATCACGCGTGCATGCTCCATCTCTCCGCCTGCGGGCGGGAAGAACAGCAGTGCAGGGGGGCCGAAGAGCTTGTATTTGCGCATCAGCGCCTTGTCGTCGGCGTTGTTGGCCGTGACGTCTACCCGCAGCAAGGTCATGCCAGCCATGTGTTCACGCACGTTAGCATCGGTGAAGGTGAACTTCTCGAACTCCTTGCAGGCTACGCACCAGTCGGCATAGAAGTCCAGCATCACCGGCTTGTCGGACGCCTTCACTGCCGCATCGAGCGCCGCCAGATTGGCGACGGTGCGGAAGTTCAGTTCAGGCTGCCCGCCAGCTGCGACGGCGGTGCCGCCCTTGGCGGAAGCCAGGTGTTGCAGCGGCTGTAGCAGGTCACGCCCGCCCGAGGCAATGCCGGCCAGTTGCAAGGTGGCGACCACGGCAAGCAGCAGGCCCAAGCCCTTGGTCAGCGCACGGCCAGGGGTCACTGTGTCAGGCAGTTTTTCGAAGGCGCCGAGGTATACGGCACTGGCCAGCAGCAAGGCGGCGGCGCCCAGCATCAGACCCCACGAAGGCAGCACCGGCGACACCATCCACAAGGCGACAGCCAGCAGCATCACGCCGAAGAAGTGCTTCACACGTTCCATCCAGCCGCCGGCGCGTGGCAGCAGCGAGCCGGCCGACAGGCCCACCAGCAGCAGCGGCACGCTCATGCCTGAGGCCATCGAGAACAAGGCGGTGCCACCGAGCACGACGTTCTTGGTCTGGCTGATATAGACCAGCG
>CAHJWV010000489.1 GCA_903643055.1 Burkholderiales bacterium
CGCACCCTGACTGTGTCAGCCTAGAATCCCGCCTCTGTTGCGACCCCTTCCCTTTGTCAGCGCTTCACGGATCTCCATGCGCCTTCTTGCAATGCAGTCTCGCCAACACCGCCTGATCGGGCTGTGGCTGGCGGCGCTCGCCTTGTGCGCGCTGAACTTCCAGAGCCTGCAGCACTATCAGCCACGCATGCTGTTGGGCGCCAGCCTCTGCTCGACCAGCGACAGCCGCGCGTCGTCTGACGGTCAGCCTGCGCAGCATCGCGCCGATTGCGGCCTGTGCTGTGCGCAAGGGCAGCCACCGCTCGTTCCCGGTGTGGTCATGGCGCTCGCAACCACCGCCCACGCGGTGTACGCCTCGGCGGCACCGATCAGCAGCCCCGCGCTGTTGCGCCCCTGGTCGCCCAGCCGACCCCGAGGGCCGCCGGCCGTGGCCTGATCGCGATCGATCGCGCGGCTGTATCTCGCTCTGGCGGTGCGCTCGGCCTGATTTGCACGCTCACCCGTGAGGCATCGGCTCATGGCGATTTGTGCTTGCGCCAACGCAGCAGATCGAGCTTTCGCTTCGCTTTTGTTGATCGCTCTCGTCGATCTCCGATCCCGCTTCCCAGCGTCCTTTTCAAGTTTCATTCCCTGATGACCCGCGGCGCATCGCCCGCCACGACGGTGTCATCGCTTTTCAAACAGCAGCGCATGCGCCAGCCGCGCGCATGCCCATGCCAACCCACATCGACTCACCCATGAAGAACCTCACCCACATCGCCAGCCTGACCTGCGCCCTCGCGCTCACCGCCTGCGGCGGCGGAGGCAGCGACAGCCCGGCGTCCGCCCCGACCCCGCCGGTTCCCGAGGCCACGCAGAGCATCACGATTCAGTTCGCAGCCGTCGCAGGCCCCGGCAACACGCCGGTCGGCTGCGGCTCGGTCATCACCGGTCTGGGCAGCGTGCCGACCGATGCCCAACTGGCCGATTTGCGCTTTTATGTCAGCAATGTGGTGCTGCTCAACGACAAGGGCGAGGCCGTCTTGCTGACGCTGGATGAAAACGAATGGCAGCACACGAGCGGCATCGACGCCGTCGCGCTGATCGACCTGGAAAACGGCCAAGGCGCTTGCGCCGCCGAAGGCACTGCGGCAACGAACGCGGTGATCCGGGGCAAGGTGCCGGTGGGCAGCTATGTGGGCGTCGTCGCCAGTGTCAGCGTGCCGGAAAAACTCAGCCACTCCGATGTGTCGTCGGCAGCCGCACCGCTCGACATCATGGCCATGGGCTGGTCGTGGCAAGCCGGGCGCAAGTTCGCGAAGATCGAGTTGAACCCGGTCGGCGGCGTCACCACGACAACCGCCGATGGCACGAGCTCGGTGGCCACCTACAACCTGCATCTGGCCTCGACCGATTGCACCGGCAAGAACGACGGCAACGACACCTGCGCCAAGAAGAATGTCGCGTTCTTTACCGTGCCGCTGAACCCGGCGACGCAACAAGTGGCGATCGATGTCGCCGAGTTGTTCGGCAGCACCGACATCCGGACCAACCAGGGCGGCGCGGTCGGCTGCATGTCGGCGATCTCGGACCCGGACTGTGTCACGCTGTTTGAGAAGGTGGGCCTGAACCTCATGACCGGCGAACTGGCCGCTTCGCAGCCATCGATCTTTCGGGCGATCGCCAAGTAAGCCGGTCGCCCGATAAGGATTTCCCATGAGCAAGGCTTTCCTGGCCTGGGCCTCGGCGACGTTGCTGGCTGCCCTGGCGGCCTGCGGCGGTGGCTCGGGCGGGGTGACGGTGGTCGACACCGCTGCCCCGCCCTCAGGTGGCTGGCAATGGAAGCTGCCCGCCTACTTTCCGGTGCCGAAGGTGCCGGCCGACAACCCAATGTCGATCGAGAAAGTGGACTTGGGGCGCTTCCTGTTCTATGACCGTCGGCTGTCCGGCAACGGGACCTTTGCCTGCGCCAATTGCCATCATCAGGAGAAGGCGTTCACCGATGGGCTGCCAGTGGCCGTGGGCTCCACCGGCCAGGCCCATCCCCGCAGTGCGCAGCATCTGGGCAACGCCGCTTACCACCCGACCTTGACCTGGGCCAACCCATCGATCACCAGCCTGGAGCAGCAGATGGAGGTGCCGCTGTTCGGCACCGACCCGGTCGAGATGGGTGTCAACGACATCAACAAGGCCGAGGTGCTGCAACGGATCAGGGAGGCTCCGCTCTATGCGGCGAAGTTCCGGGCCGCCTTTACTGAAGATGCCGAGCCGATCACCTGGACGAACATCAAGAAGGGCATCGCCAGTTTTCAGCGCTCGCTGATCACGGCCAACAGCCGCTATGACCAGCAGCTGCAGGGCCAAGCCACGCTGAGCCCGCAGGAGCAGCGCGGGCTGCAGCTGTTCTTCGGCGAGAAGGCGGAGTGCTTTCACTGCCACGGCAGCTTCAACTTCAATGACCAGGTGGTGCATGCCGCAACGCGGGTGCTCGAGACGCCGTTCAACAACACCGGGCTTTACAACCTGGGCGGCACCGGCGCCTTCCCCGAGCCGAACCGTGGCCTCTTCGAGCTGACCGGCGCCCCCACCGACATGGGGCGCTTTCGCGCGGCCAGCCTGCGCAACGTCGAGAAGACCGCGCCTTACATGCATGACGGGTCGATCGCCACGCTGGAAGAGGTGCTCGATTTCTACGCTGCCGGCGGGCGAAACATCAGCAGCGGCCCGAACGCCGGCGATGGCCGGCAAAACCCGTTCAAAAGCAGCTTGGTCGGCCAGATCAGCTTGAACGAGCAAGACAAGGCCGACCTGATCGCCTTCCTCAAGACCCTGACCGACGAGGCGTTCATCACCTCGCCCCAGCATGCCAATCCGTTCGAATAGGCTCGCGACCTTTGCGCTCTCGATGCTCGCGACGCTGGCCGCGATGCCGGCTGCGGCGCACCTGCGCACCGATGAAGCCATACCGTCCACCGAGGGCGTGAGGCTCGGCCTGTCGGCGGCGCTGGCTTCTCTTTCTGCCTCAGACCGCCTGCCCTCTCAAGACCTTGTGGGCTATTTGCTGCTCGGCGATGCGGGCGTCGATCACCGCGGCTCGCAGCTGGAGCATGGCGTGGCGCAGTTCGGCTATCGCTTCAACCCTTGGCTCGGTGCGCAGCTGGCCGTGGGCGCGCATGGCTCGGACCCGGTGCACATCGAGTCGGCCTTGCTGCAGGGCCGCGGCCGGTTGGGCGCCACCGAATGGACGCTCAACGCAGGCCGCCAAAGCCCGACCTTGGGCGCGACCTTCGATCGCGCGGGCCACCTCGATCGCTTCGGGCTGATGCCTTTGGCCAAGCAGGCGGTGCTCAATGGCGACTGGATCGAAGACGGTGCCGAGTTCAGCCTCCAGCAGCAGGCCGGCGACGTCGGCTGGCGGGTCGATGCCGCCGCATGGTCGGGACGAAAGTTTCCGGGTGCGCCGGGCACGGCGGTGTTTCCCAGCCTTCATGTCGGCGTCAACTGGGACGGTTTCATCGGTCAGAACGCCATCGGTGAGATCACCCTCGATGCGTTTGTTGCGCGG
>CAHJWV010000490.1 GCA_903643055.1 Burkholderiales bacterium
CGCGGCCAAGGCGCCGAGGCCCTGCCGATCGCGCTGAGCCGCCACGATAGCTTCTTTGCCCTCGGTGGCGATTCGATCCTCAGCCTGCAGGTGGTCGCCAAGGCGCGCGCACTTGGCTTGGCCGTCGAGCTGAGACAGATGTTCGAAAACCCGACGCTGCTGGCGATTGCCTGCGCAATCGAACGGGGCACGATGGCCGGCGTCATTGCGCAGCCGCCGGCCATCGTGCCGCTCACGCCCGATCAGAAGCAGGGGCCTCTGCCGCTGTCACCGGCGCAGCAGCGGCAATGGTTTCTGAGCGAGCTCGACCGTGGCAGCTCGGCTTATCACATCAGCGGCGCGCTGCGCTTGCAAGGTGAGTTGAACGTGGCTGCGCTGCAGGCCAGCTTCCAGGCGCTGGTGGACCGGCATGAGTCGCTGCGCACGGTGTTTCGCGCCGATACCGAAGGCGTGGCCCGGCAATGGATTCAGCCGCAGCGCGCGCAGACCATTGAAAGCATCGATGTGAGCAAGGCGGCAAGCGAAACCCCCGATCGCGAGCGTCCAGCATTGCAGGCCGCGCAGCGACTGGCCGAAACGCCGTTTGACCTGACGCAAGGCCCTTTGCTGCGCGTCGGGCTGGTGACACAGTCACCGCGCTCGCACTGGCTGGTCGTCGTGATGCATCACATCATCTCCGACGGCTGGTCGCTGCAAATCATCGTCGACGAGTTCGCCGCGCAGTACCGCGCCCGGCTTCAAGGCGTGCTGCAGCCCCTGTCGCCATTGCCGATTCAGTATGCGGACTACGCGGCCTGGCAGCAACGCGCCTTGACCGACGACGAAGCCCGCCGCGATCACGAGCGGCAGCTGGCTTACTGGGTCAAGCGGCTCAAGCCCGCCGGTGACGAGCACAGTGATAAGCACGGCGAGGACGGCTTTGACACGGTGCTGCAACTGCCGGCCGATCACGCACGCCGCGCCGATGGCGGTTACCGCGCCGCTTACCTGCCGTTCACGCTGCCGCAGTCACTGGTTCACGCGCTGCAGCAGCGCGCCCGCGCCACCGGCACCACGCTTTTCATGCTGCTGCTGGCCGGCTATCAAGCCTTGCTGAGCCGCCACAGCGGGCAGCGCGACATCCGCGTTGGCGTGCCGGTGGCGAACCGTCAGCGTGCGCAGACCGAAGGGGTGGTTGGCCTTTTCGTCAACACGCAGGTGCTGCGTCAGCAGATCGATGGCCGCATGAGCTTGCAGGCGCTGATCGAGCAGGCCCGAGTCGCCGCGCTGGGCGCGCAAGCCCATGCCGATCTGCCGTTCGAGCAGCTGGTCGAGCTGCTGCGGCCGGCGCGCCGCCTGGGCAGCCAGCCGCTGTTCCAAGTGATGTTCAACCACCAGCGCGAAGACCACCGCGCGCTGCAGCAACTGCCGGGCCTGGTGATGCAGCCGCAGGTGCTGGGCGGCCAGTCGGCCCAATTCGAGCTGACGCTGGACACCAGCGAAAGCCCCGATGGCCGCGTGCAGGCAGGTTTCAGCTATGCCGCCGAATTGTTCGAAGCCCCTCGCATCGAGCGCCTGGCCGGCCATTACCTCGCGCTGCTGCAGGCACTGGCCGAGCAGCCGCAGCAGGCCGTCGGCGATGTGGCCTTGATCGGCGAAGCCGAGCTTCAGCAGCTGAAGAGATGGGGTGTGAACGAGGCGGCGGAGCGGGCGGCGCAAGGCCCGCCCGCTGCCTTGGCCGGGCCTTGCGATGAGCCGGTGCATCGCCTGATCGAAGCGCAAGCCTGCGCGCGGCCCGAAGCCATCGCGTTGATCGCCGGTGATCTGCGCTGGAGCTATCAGGCACTGAACCGCCGTGCGAACCGGCTGGCGCATTGCTTGATCGCGCAGGGCGTGACGCTGGAGACGCGCGTCGGGCTTGCAGTCGAGCGCTCGGCCGGCATGCTGGTCGCGCTGCTGGCGATCCTGAAGGCCGGCGCGGCTTATGTGCCGCTGGACCCGGATGACCCCGATGAGCGCCTGGCTCACATGATCAGCGACAGCGGCATCGGGATGCTGTTGACACAGTCGGCCTTGCGCGATCGGCTTGCTGCCTGCGGCGCGGCGCCGATGTTGATTCTTTCAGTCGACGGGATGGCTGCTGATGGCGACGCCGGCGACGAGCACGATCCGCGAGTCGTCGTTCATCAGCACAGCCTGGCCTATGTGATCTACACCTCCGGCTCGACCGGCCAGCCCAAGGGTGTGGCGGTGGCGCATGGCGCGCTTGCGATGCATGTGCGCGCGATCGGCGAGGTCTATGGCCTGCGGCACGATGACCGGCTGCTGCAGTTTGCGTCGATCAACTTCGACGCCGCGGCCGAACAATGGATGAGCGCCTGGGCACGCGGCGCCTCGCTGGTGCTGCGCCCGCAACAAAGCCTGTCGATGCACGAGGTCGAAGGCTTGGTGCGCGACCAAGGCGTCACGGTGCTGGACTTGCCGCCCGCCTATCTGCGCCAGCTGGCTGACACGCTGGGTGAGCGCAGCCTGCCGGTGCGCCTGTGCATGGTCGGCGGTGAAGCCTGGTCGCTTGACGATCTGCAGCGAGCACGCCGTGTGTTGCAGCCGCAGCGGCTGTTCAACGCGTATGGGCCGACCGAGGCGGTGATCACGCCGACGGTGTGGCAAGCACCCCAACTCACTGCGACCGGATCAGGTGGCGCGGTGGGCAGCGGCGACTCTCGCCATGCACCGATCGGCCGCCCCGTCGGCGCGCGCCAGGCCTGGGTGCTCGATGCCGAACTGAGCCCGGCGCCGATCGGCGTGGCAGGCGAGCTTTATCTCGGTGGCATCGGCGTCGCACGCGGCTATCTGCATCGGGCCGGTTTGAGCGCCGAGCGCTTTGTCGCCAGCCCCTTCAGTGAACAGGGCGAGCGGCTGTACCGCACGGGTGATGCAGCCCGCTGGAGCGCCGAGGGTCAGCTCGACTACCTCGGCCGCGTTGACGATCAGGTGAAGGTGCGCGGCTTTCGCATTGAGCTGGGTGAGATCGAAGCGCTGTTGCGCAGCCAGCCCGAAGTGCGCGAAGCGGCCGTGGTGGCGCGCGAAGGATCGGCCGGCCCGCGCCTGCTGGCCTATGTGTCGCTGCGTGAAGGGGGGGAGACGACAACTGAAGGCGCACCGCCAACGGCTGAGCCCATTGCGGCTCAGCTGCGCGCACGCCTGGCACGCCGGCTGCCTGAGCACATGCTGCCGTCGGCGATCGGTGTGTTGGCGGCTTTACCGCTGAACCGCAACGGCAAGGTCGATCGGCAGGCGCTGCCCAATCTTCAGGCCGAAAGTGGGCGCAAGTACGTTGCGCCGCAGGGTGACACAGAAACGGCGCTGGCCGCCTTGTGGGCCGAGCTGCTGGGCGTCGAGCGCGTTGGCCGCCATGATCATTTCTTCGAGCTGGGCGGCCATTCGCTGCTGGCGCTGCGGCTGCTGGAGCGCTTGCGCGCACAGGGTGAATCTGTGCAGGTGCGCACGCTGTTCGAGCACCCGCAGCTGATGGACTTTGCGCTGGCGCTGCAGGGCCATACCGCTGCGTCGCGCGACGTGGTGGTGCCGCCGAACGGCATTCCCGAAGGCTGCAGCGCGATCGAGCCGTCGATGCTGCCGCTGGTCGCGCTGGATCTGGCGCAGATCAGCCGCATCGAGGCGCTGATTCCCGGCGGCGCGGCAAACATCCAAGACATCTATCCGCTCGCGCCGCTGCAGGAAGGCATCCTGTTCCATCACCTGCTGCAAAGCCACGGTGATGCCTATGTGACGCCTTGCCTGCTGCGCTTCGACAGCCGCGCGCGGCTGGAGCGCTTCATCGACAGCTTCAATGCAGTGATTGAGCGGCACGATATCCTGCGCACCGCGGTGCTGTGGGAAGGCCTGTCCGAGCCGGTGCAGGTGGTAGATCGGAAGAGCACACGTCTGAACTCCA
>CAHJWV010000491.1 GCA_903643055.1 Burkholderiales bacterium
GCGAACGTACTGGCTGTCGGTGTAGAGCGTGACATCACAGGTGCGCTTCAAGGACGCCAGCGCCTCGATCACCGCCGTGAGCTCCATGCGGTTGTTGGTGGTCAGTGCCTCGCCACCAAAGAGTTCTTTCTCATGCGCTGCGGTGCTGAGCCAGGCGCCCCAGCCGCCCGGCCCCGGATTGCCCTTGCAGGCCCCGTCGGTGTAAATCGTGACGGCAGGGCGTTGAATGGCAACAGCGGGCGAGTCGGGCGTGGAAGTCGTCATGTTCAGGGGGTCACCTTCGGGAGGAATTGGGATGGCGATGGCTCACCGCGGCCGGCGCTGCTTTGGCAGCCATGCGCTGGCGCCGCACCAGGCCCACCAGACGCATGCCACGAACGCGCTTGACGGCAACCAGCATGTACACCGCGCCAAGCACGGGCCACCAGCGGTCAGCGGTGCGTTCCATCCACTCGAAACGCGCCAGCCAGGGCTCGGATGCCAAAGGAGGACGATAGCAGCCGAAACGCCCCTCCTCCACTTCGAAGCTCAGCAGCCGCAGCCAGTCACGCAGCCGCCAATAGCCGATGAAATCGCCTTCGCTCGGCAGGAACAAGGGCGAGCCCATTCCACTGCCCATGCCGCGTCGCAGTCGGCCGAACTTTTGCCTCAGAGACCACAGACTGGCCGGGTTGAAGCCGACGATCACCACGCGGCCTTCCGGCATCAGCACCCGCTCAACCTCACGCAAAGCCAAGTGCGGGTCTCGCGCCAGCTCCAACGCATGGGGCAGCACGATCAAATCAAGGCTCTGGCTGTCGAATGGCAAGGCATCAAAATCGCATTGCAGCACCGCGCTGCGTCTTGATGCCATTGATACCGATGGAACTTCAAGCGACCGGCCGAACTCCATCGCCACAGCCGATGGCTTCAATGAGTCAGCAGGAGAGTTAGTAGGAAGCGGGCGTTCGGTTTGATCACTGACCAGCCAGCGGTGAGGCATGCGGTTGGCTCGCAGCGCATCGAGTTCGGGCAGACCCAATTGAACGGCGTGGAAGCCGAAAATGTCGGCCACACTGCGGTCCATCTGCGCCTGTTCCCAAGCCAGCAGGTAACGGCCGGGCGGCGTTTCCAGCCATTGGGCCAACCCTTTCATTTCATTCAACTGCGCCATGGAACTGCTTGCACTGCCCGCCTTCACCGACAACTACATTTGGATGATGCACGATGGCCGCCAGGCGCTCGTCGTCGATCCGGGAGAGCCGGCGCCGGTGGAGCGTGTGCTGGATGACCAGGGTCTTGAACTCGCCGGGATTCTAGTGACCCATCATCATCGCGATCACACCGGTGGCATTGCCGCGCTGCGGCAGCGATTGAAAGGCCCCGTCTACGGCCCGGCCCATGAAGACATTCCGCAGCCATTCGAGCCACTCGACGGCGAAGATCAGATCGAGCTGCTGGGATGGCGCTTTCAGGTGATCGATGTGCCGGGCCACACCGCGGGCCACATCGCCTACTTCCACCAACCTGCGCAAGGTGCGCCCATCCTGTTCTGCGGCGACACCTTGTTTTCCGGCGGCTGCGGCCGGCTCTTCGAAGGCACGCCAGCACAGATGCACCGCTCGCTGACGCGGCTTTCGGCCCTGCCCGGGCCGACTCGTGTTTGCTGCGCCCATGAATACACGCTGTCTAACCTAAAGTTCGCCCGCACGGTCGAACCCCACAATAGCGATCTGCAGACCTACAGCGCGCAATGTGAATCACTGCGTGCACGTGGCGAGCCCACCCTGCCCAGCTCCATCGAACAGGAGCTGCGCATCAATCCCTTTTTGCGTTGCGGTCAGGCCGATGTAGCCGAAGTCGCGCTTGCGCAAGGAGCAGCAAGCGAAGACGAGACCGATGTCCTGGCTGCGCTTCGTGAATGGAAGAACAATTTCCGATGACTGATTCGAAAAATTTCCGGCGGCCCCTGATCGCAGCGGCCATTACCCTCACGATGCTGCTCGGCGCCTGTTCGACGCTGGTGGCGCCGCCGGACCAGAGCGCCGACCTGCCGGCCGTCATTGCGGCCTTGCCCGATGCCCCGGCGATGACCGACAGCACATCTGCGGCGCCCGAAGCTTCAGCCTCGACCCCGATGCAGGCAGCGCCCGTGGGCAGCGAGGCCGATGAGACGCCGTTGGTAGCCAAGCCCATCGACCCCTTGCGGCCTGAAGAATCGGTCGACCTCGATTCCAAGGTCGCCACGATCGACTTATGGATGAGGCTGCGCCGCGGCTTCGCGATTCCTGATCTCGACACACCCCTCGTGCGCACCGGCGAGCAGTGGTACGCCACACGGCCTGATTACGTTCAACGCATGACCGATCGCGGCAGCCGCTACCTCTTCCACATCCTCGAAGAAGTCGAGCGGCGCGGTATGCCGACCGAGTTGGCGCTGCTGCCGTTTGTCGAAAGCGCATTCAATCCGCAGGCGGTGTCGTCGGCCAAGGCCTCCGGCATGTGGCAGTTCATGCCGGCCACCGGCAAGGACTATGAGCTTCGACAAAACATCTTTCGCGACGACCGCCGCGATGTGCTGGCCTCTACCCGCGCCGCACTCGACCACCTCGGCCGCCTGTATGCGATCTTCGGCGACTGGCATCTGACGCTGGCGGCCTATAACTGGGGCGAAGGCAATGTGCAGCGCGCCATTTCCCGCAATCAGCGAGCCGGCAAGCCAATCGACTTCCTCAGCCTGCGCATGCCCGACGAAACCCAGTACTACGTGCCAAAGCTGCAGGCAGTCAAGAACCTGGTGACCCACCCGGAGAACTACAGCATTACCTTGCCCGCGCTGGAAAATCACCCGTATTTCCTCAGCGTACCAATCGAGCGCGACATCGACGTTGCACTCGCGATCGAATTGGCCGAAGTACCCAGCGACGAGTTCTACGTCTTGAACCCGCAGATGAACAAGCCGGTCATCCTTGCCGCCGGCACGCCGCAGATCTTGCTGCCCTATGACAACGCCAGCCTCTTCGTCAAAAACCTGGCCTCTCACCGCGGGCCGCTGGCCACCTGGACGGCCTGGGTCGCCCCGCGCACGCTGCGCCCGGTCGACGCTGCCCAGCAGGTCGGCATGAGCGAGAACGAACTGCGCGAAGTTAACAAGATCCCACCGCGCATGCTGGTGAAGGCCGGCTCAACACTGCTGGTGCCACGTGGTGGCGCGATGCTGAAAGACGTGTCGCTGCACGTGGCCGACAACGCGGTGATGACGCTGGCGCCCGAAGCCGCACCACCACGCCGCATCAGCCTGCGCGCCAGCAAGGGCGATACCGTGGTGACGATCGCCCGCCGTTACCGTGTCACACCCGAGCAAGTCGCGGAATGGAACCACAGGAACTCGGCAGGTGCCTTTCGGCTGGGCGAGCCGGTGGTCGTGTTCGTGCCCAGAACGGCCAGGCTCGGCGGCGCACGCGCGCACAAGGCACGGGCCGTCAAGAAGCCGGTGCTGAAGAAAAGATCAACGCGCCGCTGAGTTCGCCACTGAGTTCAAGACGGCGCATGGGCTCTCGATGAGGGCTCATGCGCATTCGTGGATCAATGGTCTTTCGGCGCCTGGTCAAGCCAGCCTGTGTGAACACGACGGCGATTCAGCGGAAGCCATGGGGGCTCTTCAGCGGCGATCCACCAAGGCGTGGGCGATGGTGCCGAGATCGACGTATTCCAGTTCGCTGCCGATCGGCACGCCCCGCGCCAGCCGGGTGACACGCAGCGACCGTGCTTTCAAGGCTTCCGCCAGCACATGGGCCGTCGCCTCGCCTTCGGCGGTGAAGTTGGTCGCGATGATCACTTCATCGACCGTGCCATCGGCAGCGCGGTCCAACAGCGGCTGCAGGCCGATGTCATGGGCGCCGATGCCGTCAAGCGGGCTCAGCCGCCCCATCAACACGAAATAGAGGCCGCGGTAGCTACCCGTTCGCTCCAGTGCCGCCTGATCGGCTGGCGTCTCGACCACCAGCAGTTGCCGCGTGTCGCGGGTGTCGTCAAGGCAGGTGCGACAGACTTCGCCTTCGGTGAAGGTATGGCAACGCGTGCAATGGCGAATGTGGTCGACCGCCTGCTGCAACGAGCGTGCGATGCGCTGCGCGCCTTCGCGGTCATGCTGCAACAAATGAAATGCCATGCGCTGCGCCGACTTCTGGCCGACGCCTGGCAGGCGCCGCAAGGCCTCAATCAGGCCTTCGAGAGCCGGCTCACTCATGGACGCCATCGCCTGCCAGCGCAGCCAGGCAAAGGCATGGCGACGGCAGCGCCTTCATGTCAGGCGGAGGTCGAGAGCGTGCAGTCGCAAGCCGGGAAACGCTCATTGTGTTCAGAACGGGAACTTCATTCCGGGCGGCAGCGGCATGCCGGCCGTGAGCTTGCCCATTTTCTGTTGCGACAGTTCCTCGGCGCGGCGCACGCCATCGTTGAACGCGGCAGCCACCAAGTCTTCCAGCATGTCCTTGTCGTCAGCCAGCAGGCTCGGGTCGATCACGATGCGTTTGACATCGTGCTTGCAGGTCATCGTCACCTTCACCAGGCCGGCGCCCGACTGGCCTTCGACTTCGATCGTGGCCAGTTCGTCCTGCGCCTTCTTCAGGTTGTCTTGCATCGCCTGCGCCTGCTTCATCAGGCCGGCGAGTTGGTTCTTCATCATGATGGGGTTCCTTCTTCAGTGAGGTTTGACGGAGCCGGGCACGATGCGCGCAGTCTTGAACTGCTGCATCAGCGCCTGGACCAAAGGGTCGTTGTGAATGATGTGCTCGGCCTGCTCCTGGCGGCGAATGCGTTCGGCCGACGCGCGATGCGAGGGCGAATCCAGAGCCACGCCAGCTTCAGTTTCGATCAGCACCGGCTGCTTCAGCCAATCGCTCAACGCGGCCTGCAGCTTGTCCCGGTGTACGTTGGCGCGCAGCATCTCGCGCTCCAGCCGCAAGCGCCAGATCGGCTTCGGTCCTCCTTCGTCGATGGCCACGCATTCGGATTGCATCGCCAGCTCGCGCACCAGCGCGCTGATGCTGCCGGCCTCGTTCAACTCGCCGACAACCTGGGCCCAGCGATCGCCGAGTGCGGTCGTGACGCGCGGCACATCCTGCTTCAAGGGGCGCAAAGCCACCGTGGCGGTGATCGGCTCGGCCGCAGCAAGAACCGACGCCGATGCCATCGACACCGCTTCAAACTCGCTGCTGAGCGGCATGGCCAGCGAAGGCGCCTCGTCTTCGAACGGCACAT
>CAHJWV010000492.1 GCA_903643055.1 Burkholderiales bacterium
CAGCTGGTAATCGACCCTTGGTCGGGATGGCCTCCCGACCGATCCTGGCGCACATCAAGCGTCTTGCCGGCACGCTTCCATGCCCAGCCTGTTTCGCCCTGAAGTCATCGAAGGCCGGCGGCAAGCTTGGTTGGGCAGCATCCAGCTGATTCGTCCCGTGTCTTTCTCCGTGCTCACGGCATGGGTGATGGCGGTGGCCGTGCTGGTTGGCGTGTATCTCGCGGTGGGTGAATACACCCGCAAAGCCCGCGTCACTGGTTATCTGGTGCCGGACACCGGCGTCATTCGCTTGGTAGCGCCGCAATCGGCCACCGTGGTTGAAAGTCATGTGACCGAAGGCCAGGCAGTCCGGCAAGGCGATGTGCTGTTCGTGTTGTCACTGGACCGTGCGACCATCAACGGCGATGCCCAGGCTTCTGTGCAGTCCACGCTGTTGACTCGGCAGCAAAGCCTGCAGGCTACGGGACAGCAGCAGGCCTTGCTGCAGAAATCCCAAGCGGCAGCACTCGATCGCCAGGTCGAGGACATGAAGCATGAGTTGCTGCAGATGGCCGCAGAGGCCGATCTGCAGCGTGAGCGCTTGGTGCTCGCCCAGAAGACACAGGCCGAATGGGAGTCTTTGCAACGGCAGAACTTCATGTCGGCGGCGCAGGTACAGGCCAAGACCGAAGAGGTTCTGAGCACACGGGCCCAGCTCCAAAGCGTGGAGCGCCAGCGCACCGCGCATTTGCGGCAGATCGCGATTCTCGAAGCGCAGCGCCGCGAGTTGCCGTTGCGTGGCTTAGCCCAGCAAGGTGAACTCGACCGCAACATGGCGGAGCTCGCGCAGAAGTCGGCTGAGAACGAAGCGCAGCGTCGCCTGTGGGTGCGTGCGCCACAAGATGGCATCGTGACGGCAGTGCTCGTCAATGCCGGCCAGGCCACCACGCCGGCAACGGCGATGGCCAGCCTGGTTCCAGCGCAGGCCCATCTGCAGGCCCATCTGTTCGCGCCATCGAGCGCGGTCGGCTTTGTTCGAGCGCAGCAAGAGGTGCTGCTGCGTTATCAGGCTTATCCTTATCAGAAGTTCGGCCACCAGTCGGGCCATGTGCTGCAGGTCTCGCGCACGCCTTTGCAGCCGTCGGAGCTGGCAGGCCTGTCGCTTCCAGCGGGTTCTGAGCCGCTGTACCGGATCACCGTGGCGCTGGATACGCAGACGGTCCAGGCTTATGGCCAGGCACAGTCGCTGGTGTCTGGAATGCAGTTGGATGCTGACGTGCTGCTTGATCGGCGTCGTTTGATTGAATGGATTTTTGAGCCGGTCTTGAGCATCGCAGGCCGGGTGTGAGCGCGAGATGCTGGATGGGTTGAATCTTCGCTTCGGCGGGCGCCGTGTGCCGCTGATCCTGCAAACCGAGGCCGCTGAATGCGGCCTCGCGTGCTTGGCCATGGTCGCTTCGCACCATGGCTTGCGCTCGGACCTGCCGACGCTGCGTCAGCGCTTCTCGCTGTCCTTGAAAGGCGTGACCTTGGCCGATCTCGTGCGCATGGCCGGCCAATTGCAGCTGACGCCGCGCCCCCTGCGTGCCGAACTGGATCACCTGCCGCAGCTGAACCTGCCTTGCGTGTTGCACTGGGACCTGAACCATTTTGTTGTGCTGACCGAGCTGACGCGCGATGGCGTCGTCATCCATGATCCCGCGCGTGGCGTGCGCCGGTTGGCACTGGCCGAGGTGTCGAAGCATTTCACCGGCATCGTGCTGGAACTGGCCCCAGCCGCGGATTTCAAACCGCATGTCGAGAAGCAGACGGTGAACCTGCGGCAGCTGCTCGGCCATGTGACGGGCCTCAAGCGCTCGCTGGCGCAGATCTTCGGACTCGCGCTTGCGCTGGAGGCGTTCACGCTGCTTTCGCCTTTCTTTATGCAATGGGTCGTCGACACCGTGCTGGTCAGCGCCGATCGCGATCTGCTGGTCACCTTGGGGATCGGTTTCGGGTTGCTGGTGATGATTCAGGTGGCGACGGGCGCTATCCGCTCCTGGGCGGTGTTATACCTGTCTGCCACGCTGAATTTGCAATGGTTGGGCAACGTGTTTGCGCACCTGATGCGGTTGCCGGTCAGCTGGTTCGAGAAGCGCCATACCGGGGATGTGATGTCGCGCTTTGCGGCAGTTCAGCAGATTCAGCAGACGCTCACCACCAGCTTCATCGAGGCGGTGCTGGACGGCCTGCTGGTGGCGCTGACCTTCGTGATGATGTGGGTCTACAGCGGCAGGTTGACGGCGATCGCGCTGGGCTGCGTGGCGGCTTATGCGTTGCTGCGCTGGGTGTTTTTCCGGCCTCTGCGTGAGGCCACCGAGGAGACGATCATCCATGAGGCGAATCGCTCGACGCACTTTCTGGAGTCGCTGCGCGGCGTGCAGTCGATCAAGCTGTTCAACCGGCAGGAAGATCGCCAGGCGCAGTTCATGAACCGCGTGGTCGATGCGATGAACGCGAACATCGCGACGCGCAAGCTCGACCTGATGTTCGGTGTGATGAACAAACTGATCTTCGGGCTCGAGCGCGTGGCGGTGATCTGGGTCGGGGCGATGTTGGTGATGGACCATCTGTTGTCGGTCGGCATGCTGTTCGCGTTCTTTGCCTACAAGGAGCAATTCGCTCAGCGCATCAGTGGCCTGATCGATAAGGTGGTCGAGCTGCGCATGTTGCGCTTGCAAGGCGAACGGCTGGCCGACATCGTGCTTACGCCACCGGAGGTCGACACCAGCGTTCTGTTGAGAGAGCGTGACCTTTCAACGCGCATCGAATTGATCGACATCAGCTTCCGCTATTCAGACAGTGAGCGCGACGTGGTGAAAGATCTGAGTTTCGTCATTGAAGCGGGTGAGTCGGTGGCCATTGCCGGGCCATCGGGGTGCGGCAAGACGACCTTGCTGAAGCTGATGTTGGGCATTCATGCACCGAACTCGGGTGAGATCCGCATTGGTGGTGTGCCGATGGCTCAACTGGGGCTGCGCTCGTGGCGCGACATGATCGGCACGGTGATGCAGGACGATCAATTGTTTGGGGGATCGATCATCGACAACATCTGCTTCTTCGACCCGCAGCCCGACATCGAATGGGTGGAGGAATGCGCTCGCATGGCGTCGGTCAATGAAGAGGTCGAGGCGATGCCGATGGGCTTTCATACCCTCATCGGCGACATGGGGGCCAGCATTTCAGGTGGCCAGAAACAGCGCATTCTCTTGGCTCGGGCGTTGTACAAAAGGCCCAAAATCTTGTTTCTCGATGAGGCAACCAGTGCGCTCGATGTCGATCGCGAGCGGCTGGTCAATCAGGCCATTCGTCAGCTGGAACTGACGCGCGTGATCGTGGCGCATCGCCCCGAAACCGTGGCGTCGGCTCACCGCGTGATCGTCTTGAAGGACGGCCACGTTTCACAGGATTTGCGCACGGTCACGACGGCCGGGCGATGAACCACCAGCGCTAGAAAGTTCATGCAACTTGCCCTTTCTGCCGGAAGCGAACCCAATCCGCACGCGTTGGCGGCCCTGACGTTGGCGGGCGAGTCGTATTCGATCGTCGCGTCGCAGGACATCGTCGACGCACGCGGGGTCAAGCTGTGGACGCGCGGTCAGCCCGTTGCAGGCACGCTGAGCCAGCGGCTTCGCGATCGGCGGCTGCAGCGGCCCTTGGAAGTCTGCCTGGAGGCTGAATCAGGGGTCAATCTGCAGACGCTTCAGGCCGATCTGCAAGCCTTTGTCGAGTCTGATCATCCGCTCTCGTTCTCCGTTAGGCCTTGGGCCCATGTGCTGCAAGATCAGCTGCTGCAGTTGCCCTTGCATCCCGTGGCGCAACTGCTGCTGACCACCGCGCTGGCGACGCGCCCGAGCGGTGTGACACATGCGGTGGCGGGCATGTTGCTCGCGGGCGCCATGATGGCCAGCCGCGCGGCGAGCCCTGCAGACATCCAACAGGCGATGTTGGGCGGCTTGCTCCATGATATCGGCGAGGTCTACATCAATCCGCGCTACCTCGATTACACGCAGCCGCTGGATTTGATCGGTCACAAGCACCTGGTCGTGCATCCGCGCGTGGCGCAAATGCTGTTGTCGACGTTAACCGACTACCCCACCGCGCTGACGCGGGCCATTGCCGAGCACCATGAGCGCCTGGATCGTTCGGGTTATCCGGCGCGGCTGGAAGGCCCGGAGGTGTCGACGCTGGGGCGCGTTCTCAGCGTGATGGAGACGACATTGGGCTGCATGACATCCACACAGGCGCCGTTGACGCGGGCCAGCTTTGCGCTGCACGTGGTGCCCGGTGAGTTTGATCCGGTGTGGACCGCATTCGTGGCCGATGCGGCGCAAGCCTCGGGTGAAGCGCCTGCTGGCAATGACCTGCCCTCGCCTGCCAATCGCGCAGCGCAACTCGAAGACATCGACCGGCAGCGTGCCGTCGCGCGGCTCTTGGCGCAAGACCTCAACGAGCAGCGGCGCACCTCCAAGATCACTGACGTCGTGACCGAGGCACAGGTGCGCTTGGATCAATTGCGTGCCGTCTGGGACGGCCTGGGCCTGTGGAGCGGCGCCATTGAAAGTGCGGGCCCTGCCGATCGCTTGAGCTTGCAGCTGGCGGAGATCGAATTGCGGCAACGCATGCGCGCTTTCCACCGCGAATGCCTGTTGTTGGCTGAAGGCCTGACCGAGGCCGAGAAGTTCCGTCTGGCGCCGCTCTGGAAGGGCTTGTTGGACGGGCGTGATTGAGGCCGCCTGTGCCCCAATGCCGTTGAACGGCTAAGACGAAGTCAATCGTTCTAACTCGGTAATCCAGCGCATGGCGTGTTCGCGATGGTCGCCGCACATGTCCTGCGATGCTTTCAATGAACCGCACACAACCGGCCGGTCGGGCTGGCCAAAGATCGCGCAGCGGTTGTCGTCGGTGAGCTGGAGGCAGCGCACGCCCGCCGGCTTGCTGACGCCGTTGATGCTTGGCATGCCGGGAATGGGCGTCGAGATGGAAGGTGCGATGCAGCAGGCACCGCAGCCGGGTCGGCAATTCATGATTGCAATGGATGTGAAGGCGATGCAGATTCGACAACGAAACCACGGCGAGGCGCGCCCGGTTGCGGTGAGTCGTGACGCGGTGAAGGCCGCAGCCTAAAATTCACGCCCTGCCCACTCGCGCGATGGCGCCGAGAGCCGCGGCCCTCACCTCCCGGAGTTTCCATGTTGTATCCCCAACAGTTCGACGTCATTGTCGTCGGCGGCGGCCATGCCGGCACCGAAGCCGCATTGGCTGCGGCGCGCATGGGTTGCAGCACGCTGCTGCTGACCCACAACATCGAGACGCTGGGGCAAATGAGTTGCAATCCATCGATCGGTGGCATCGGCAAAGGTCATCTGGTCAAGGAGGTCGATGCGCTCGGTGGCGCGATGGCCGCCGCGACCGACGAGGCGGGCATTCAGTTCCGCATCTTGAACAGCTCCAAAGGCCCGGCGGTTCGTGCCACGCGAGCTCAGGCCGACCGGATTCTGTACAAGGCGGCTATTCGGCATCGATTGGAGAATCAGCCCAACCTGACGCTGTTTCAGCAAGCGGTCGATGACTTGATGGTTGAAGGCGATCAAGTCGTTGGCGCCATCACTCAGGTCGGTATCCGCTTCAAGGGGCGCGCAGTGGTTTTGACTGCGGGCACCTTCCTCGATGGAAAGATCCATGTCGGCTTGCAAAACCACGCGGGCGGCCGTGCAGGTGACCCTCCCGCGGTTTCGCTTTCGGCGCGTCTGAAGGAGCTGAAGCTTCCGCAAGGCCGTTTGAAGACTGGCACGCCACCACGCCTGGATGGGCGCAGCATCGATTTCAGCCAACTCACTGAACAGCCTGGTGACGGCATGGCCGGCGCCGATGGTTCTGCGCCGCAAACCCCGATGCCGGTGTTCAGCTTCATGGGGCAGGCCTCTCAGCATCCACGCCAAATGCCCTGCTGGATCACGCACACCAACGAACGTACCCACGACATCATTCGCTCCGGCTTTGACCGCAGCCCGATGTTCACCGGTGTGATCGAAGGGGTTGGGCCACGTTACTGCCCGAGCATTGAAGACAAGGTCAATCGCTTTGCCGACAAAGACTCGCACCAGATTTTTCTGGAGCCCGAAGGCCTGACCACGCACGAGTTCTATCCCAATGGCATCAGCACCAGCTTGCCCTTCGACATTCAGCTTGCGGCGGTTCGATCGATGTGCGGCCTGGAAGGCGCGCACATTCTTCGGCCCGGTTATGCGATCGAATACGACTATTTCGACCCGCGCTCATTGAAGGCAACGTTCGAGACCAAGTCGATTCGCGGCTTGTTCTTTGCCGGGCAGATCAACGGCACCACCGGCTACGAAGAGGCTGCCGCACAGGGCCTCTTCGCAGGCGTCAATGCGGCGCTACAGGTTCAAGGCAAGGACGCCTGGATGCCCCGGAGAGACCAGGCTTATCTGGGCGTACTGGTTGACGATCTGATCACCAAAGGCGTGACCGAGCCCTACCGCAT
>CAHJWV010000493.1 GCA_903643055.1 Burkholderiales bacterium
CTTCGGCCATGATTTTGCCTCAGGCCAGAAACGACGAAGGGCTACAGCGATCGCTGTAGCCCTTGATGTTTCATTGGTCGGGGTGGCGGGATTCGAACTCGCGACCCCTTGCACCCCATGCAAGTGCGCTACCAGGCTGCGCTACACCCCGACGTGAGCCGAGAAGTATACCGCGAATCATCTTGCTTCAAAACCACCTTCATATGGAAAGCAAGCCGCGAATCGAAATCAACTCCTGGCGCATCTGCAGCATCGATACCTCGGTAGTGATGACCTCGGGGACAGGTATCGCTTCAAGCACTTCGACCTGCAAGCTCGCATCGGCGACCAGGTCGTCGTCGGGTACAGATTCGTCCGCCGGCGGCGCCAGATCGGCCACGTCGCTGCTGCGCGAATGGACAAGCTCGGTGAGGCGGTTGCGGGCGCCACTGATGGTGAAGCCCTGTTCATACAGTAACTCGCGAATGCGTCGAATCAGGAGGACCTCATGGTGCTGGTAATAGCGGCGATTGCCGCGGCGCTTCATGGGTTTGAGTTGCGTAAACTCCTGTTCCCAATAACGCAGCACATAAGGCTTCACGCCACACAAATCGCTCACTTCGCCGATGGTGAAGTAGCGTTTGGCTGGAATGGCGGGAAGCGTTTTCTCCATTTAAATCAATAAGATCGGGAGATAAAACGAGACTTTACTCGAAGTCGTCTCCTGTCGGGATGTCTCCTTGGACAACGCCCTTCAATTTATGACTGGCATGGAATGTCACGACATTTCTCGCCTTGATCGGGATCGCTTCACCGGTCCTCGGATTGCGCCCCGGCCGAGGCGCCTTGCGGCGAATATTGAAGTTTCCGAACCCCGACAGCTTGACGTCATCACCCGTCACCAATGTCTCGTGGATGATGTCGAAGAAGGCCTCGACCATGTCTTTCGACTCGCGTTTGTTCAAACCCAGGCGCTCGAACAGTAACTCAGCGAGTTCAGCCTTGGTCAGCGTCGGCGTCTCCAGCGTCGGAAGCAGAACACGCTCGACAGGCTTGTCGGAAGGGGTTGTCATGAAGTCCTTTGTTCAGCCACGCAGCCGCACGCCCAGCCGTGCCGCCAGTGATTGCAAGACTTCGGCCACAGCAGCTTCAATGCGCTCATCGGTCAGGGTGGTCGCGTCATCGAGCAACTCCAATCGAACCGCAAGGCTGTGCTCACCGAGGGCCATGTCTGCGCTGGCCGCCGCAGGCTTGTAAACGTCGAACAGCCTGGCCGATCGAACCAGCGAATTGGCCGAACGCACTGTGTCAATCAACGCATCGTGCGTGACCAAATCGGTCGCAATGACGGCGATGTCTCGCCAGACCGACTGCTGACGTGGAATCGGCTGAAACGCCGGCACGTCGCGCTGAACCAAAGCCTCGGCGTCCAGCTCGAAAACAATCGGCGCGACAGGCAATTCATAAGCCTGACGCCAGCGAGGATGAAGTTCGCCAACAAAGCCTATCGCTTGGCCTTCGAATTCGATTTGTGCAGAGCGCCCAGGGTGCAAAGCCGGATGCTCAAGCGGCACAAAGCGAAGCTTGCGCGGCGCCAGCAAGGCCTCCACATCGCCTTTGACGTCATAAAAATCGACAGCACGTTCTTTGGCTCCCCACTGCAGCTCCTGCGAACTGCCATAGGCCAACCCAGCGACACGTCGCGGCTGGGCAATGCCCGCCACGGTGGTTTCGCCTTCTGCTACCGAGCCGTCGCGTTGAAATACACGACCGATTTCGAACACGCGCGCACGCGATGCCTTGCGCGCGAGATTGACGCGCAACACAGAGATCAAGCTGCCCAACAAGCTGGAGCGCATCACCGACAACGGGCTGGCGATGGGGTTGAGCACACGGATGGGCTCGGTGTTGCCGGCGAGCTCATGCTCCCAGCGCTCTTCGACAAAGCTGAAGTTGATCGTTTCCTGATAGCCGAGATCGGCCAGTTGATGGCGCACGGCAAACAGGCCGCGTCGCGATTCCGGCTGCACACGGGCGACTACTGGCGCCAACGGTGGCGTCGACGGCAAGGTGTGGTAGCCCAACACGCGAATCACTTCTTCGATCAGGTCTTCTTCGATCCGCAGATCAAAGCGCCAGCTCGGCGGCGTGACTGTCAGCCGCCCTGGCGCCTCAACCACCGGAAATCCCAGACGCTGCAGCACACCGAGGCATTGCGCCTGGGTCACCGGCATGCCGATGACCTTGGCTGCCCGATCGACGCGCAGGCTCACCGGCGTTTGCTCAGGCAGGCGAATCGTCTGATCGTCGATGAGCGCAGGCTCACCGCCACAGACCTCAAGAATCAGCCTCGTGATGTGTTCGATGTGCTCGACGGTCAACGCCGGGTCGACACCCCGCTCGAAACGGTGACTGGCATCGGTGCTGAAACCATGGCGGCGCGCACGGCCGGCGACCGATTCTGGCCACCAGAACGCCGCTTCGACGAAAACGTTTTTCGTATCGTCGGAGACCGCCGTCGCGTCGCCGCCCATGATGCCGGCCAGCGACTCCACGGCTTTCTGATCGGCAATCACACCCAAACTCGGATCGAGTTCGATGGTGTTGCCATTCAACAGCTTCAGGCTCTCACCGGCCCGAGCCCAGCGCACGGTCAAACCACCATCGATCTTGTCGAGATCGAAGATGTGTGAAGGCCGGCCAAACTCGAACATCACGTAGTTCGAAATATCGACCAGTGCAGTCACCGAGCGTTGACCACAACGCGCCAGCCGCTCGACCATCCACGACGGCGTGGCGGCTTGAGTGTTGACGTTGCGGATGATGCGGCCTGAGAAACGGCCACACAGCTCGGGGGCTTCAATGCGCACGGGCAGCCGCTCCGAATGAAGCACCTTGGCCGCCGGGAATTCCGGGTGCCGAAGGGCCGTTCCGGTCAACGCAGACAATTCGCGTGCGATGCCGTAGACGCTCAGGCAATGCGCGAGATTCGGTGTGAGCTTGAGCGTGAACAACGTGTCATCAAGTTGCAGGCAATCGCGAATCGATTGGCCGGCAGGGGCCTCGTCTTTCAGGATCAACAAGCCGCCCTGATCGTCCGACAACTTCAGCTCTTTCGCCGAACACAGCATGCCCTGGCTTTCAACACCACGCAGCTGACCCAGTTTGATCTCGAACAGTGGCTTGCCCTCTTCCGCTGGTGGCAGCTGCGCTCCGACCAGGGCGCAAGGCACCTTGATGCCCACGCGCACGTTGGGCGCGCCGCAAACGATGTTCAGAGGCTCGCCGGAGCCCACATCGACCTTGCAAACGTTCAATCGATCGGCATTCGGATGACGAACCACTTCCAGCACATGACCGACCACGACGCGAGTGAAAGGCGGCGCCACAGGGCGAATCTCTTCGACCTCCATGCCTGCCATCGTCAGCGTGTAGGCCAGCTCTTCGGTACCGATCGGCGGGTTGCAGAACTCGCGCAACCAGGATTCAGGAAATTGCATCTCGTGATCTCTGATTTACTGGAATTGGGACAGGAAGCGCAAGTCGCCATCGAAGAACAAGCGCAAATCACTGACACCATAACGAAGCATCGTCAGGCGGTCTGGGCCCATACCGAATGCGAAACCGATGTAGCGTTCAGGGTCGAGGCCGAAATTCCGAACCACGTTGGGATGAACCTGGCCCGAACCGGCCACTTCCAACCACCGTCCCTTTAAGGGCCCACTGGAAAAAGCGATGTCGACTTCAGCGGACGGCTCGGTGAACGGGAAAAACGAAGGCCGAAA
>CAHJWV010000494.1 GCA_903643055.1 Burkholderiales bacterium
ATGCCCATTTCATCGGGCTCGCAGCCCGCCACCGCGAAGCCGAGGAAGCGGCCCAGCGGCTTCAGGCCGCGCTGCTCGGCGAGCTTCTCGTTCATCAGCACGCAGGCACCAGCGCCATCGCTGAACTGGCTCGCGTTGCCCGCCGCAATCACGCCACCGGGAATCGCCGGCTTGATGCCCGAGAGACCTTCCGCCGTGGTGCCGGCACGCAGGCCTTCGTCGGCGGTGATCGTCACTGGCTTGCTGCGCAGGCCCAGCACCGGGTCGGCGATGCCGGCGACCGTGGTGACCGAGATCAACTCGTCGTTAAACTTGCCGGCCTCTTGCGCGGCACAAGCGCGTTGCTGGCTGCGCGCGCCGTATTCGTCCATGCGGTCGCGGCCGATCTTGTAGCGCTTCGCGACCTGCTCGGCCGTCTGCAGCATGTTCCAGTAGATCTCGGGCTTGTGTTCCAGCAGCCAGCCCTCGGCGGCCATGTGGCGATTGGCTTCGTTCTGCACGCAAGAGATGCTCTCGACGCCACCGGCCACATACACGTCGCCCTCGCCCGCGATGATGCGCTGCGCGGCCATCGCAATCGTCTGCAAGCCACTGGAACAAAAACGGTTGACGGTGACGCCGCTCACCGACACGGGCAGGCCCGCACGCAGAGCGATCTGGCGCGCGATGTTGTTGCCGGTCGCGCCTTCGGGCGTCGCGCAGCCGATCAGCACGTCTTCGACTTCGGCGCCGTCGATGCCGGCGCGCTCAACGGCGGCCTTCACTGCGTGGCCGCCGAGGGTCGCGCCATGGGTCATGTTGAAAGCGCCCTTCCAGCTCTTGGCAAGCGGTGTGCGGGCGGTGGATACGATCACGGCAGAAGTCATGGAGTGCTCCGAATGAAAGGTGCGGCGGCGCGAACGCCAGGCCGCAGGTGCGGATGAAAGGCCGGGGGTGAAGGCCGTTGGCGGAAGGCTCAGCTGAAGGTTTTGCCTTCGGCCGCTAGGCGGGCCAGCAAGGGCGCGGGCTGCCAGAACGACGCGTCGTCTTGCGGGTTGCTGGCAAAGCGCTTCATCTCAGCCACCACGTTGAACAGGCCCAGCGTGTCGGCGTAGCACATCGGCCCGCCACGGAAGGCCGGGAAGCCATAGCCGGTGATGTAGACCATGTCGATGTCGGAGGCGCGCAGCGCGATGCCTTCTTCAACGATCTTCGCGCCCTCGTTGACCAGCGACAGCACCAGGCGCTGAACGATCTCCGAGTCGCTGATCTTGCGCGGCGCGATGCCGAGCGACGCGCGGTGCTTGTCGATCATCTCGGTGACCAGCGGGCTCGCGATCGCGTCGCGCTTGCCCGGCACATAGTCGTACCAGCCGGCGCCCGTCTTCTGGCCGAAGCGGCCCAGCTCGCACAGCAGGTCGGCGGTCTTGCTGTAGGTGATCTCCGGATGATCGACCGCACGGCGCTTGCGGATCGCCCAGCCGATGTCATTGCCGGCCAGGTCGCCCATGCGGAACGGCCCCATCGCAAAGCCGAACTTCTCGGCCGCCTTGTCCACCTGCTGCGGCGTGGCGCCTTCTTCGAGCAGGAAGCCAGCCTGGCGCGAATACTGTTCGATCATGCGGTTGCCGATGAAGCCATCGCAAACGCCCGAGACCACGCAGGTCTTCTTGATCTTCTTGCCCAAGGCCATCACGGTGGCCAGCACGTCTTTCGCGGTCTTCTCGCCGCGCACCACTTCCAGCAGCTTCATCACATTGGCCGGGCTGAAGAAGTGCATGCCGATCACGTCTTGCGGGCGGCGCGTGAAGGCGGCAATCTTGTTCAGGTCGAGCGTCGAGGTATTGCTGGCCAGGATCGCACCGGGCTTGACCACCTCATCGAGCGCCTTGAACACGGCCTCCTTGACGCCCAGTTCTTCGAACACCGCCTCGATCACCAGATCAGCGTCTTTCAGGTCGGCATAGTTCAGCGTGGTGCTGAGCAGGGCCAGGCGGGCATCGAGCTTGTCTTGCTTGAGCTTGCCCTTCTTGACCTGCGCATCGTAGTTCTTGCGAAGGGTCGCGACGCCGCGATCCAGCGCGTCTTGTTTCGTCTCCAGGATCACGACCGGAATGCCCGCATTCAGGAAGTTCATCGTGATGCCACCGCCCATCGTGCCGGCGCCGATCACCGCGACCTTCTTGATCTCGCGCACCGGCGTGTCGGAAGGCACATCAGGGATCTTGCTGGCCGCGCGCTCGGCCATGAAGAGGTGACGCAGCGCGCGGCTCTCGTCGGTCTGCATCAGCGCGGTGAAGATGGTGCGCTCGGCCTTCATGCCTTCGGCAAAGGGCTTCGAGACCGATTGCGCTACCGCTTCGACACACTGCAAAGGCGCAGGGTAGTTGCGCGACATCGCACCGACGGTGTTGCGGGCAAATTGGAAAAACGCGTCGGCATTCGGGTGCTCGACCTTCAGCTCGCTGACCACCGGCAGCGGCCGGATCGCGGCGATCTCGCCGGCATAGGCCAAGGCACTGGCCAGCAAATCAGCATCGGCCGGCACGAGCTTGTTGAAGAGCTTCTGCCCCGGCGCTGCCGCGAGCAACTCACTCTTCACCGTCTCGCCGCTGGTGATCAAGTTCAAGGCCGTCTCGACGCCCAGCACACGCGGCAGGCGCTGCGTGCCGCCCGCGCCGGGAATGAGGCCGAGCTTGACCTCGGGCAACGCGATCAGCGTGCCGACCGACACCACGCGGTAATGGCAGCCCAGCGCCAGCTCCAGCCCACCGCCCATGCACACGCTATGGATCGCGGCGACCACCGGCTTGGTCGAACGCTCGACCGCATTGACCACGCTGACGAGGTCGGGTTCGGCATAGGCCTTCGGCGAACCGAATTCGCGGATGTCGGCCCCGCCCGAGAAGGCCTTGCCGCCACCGGTGATCACGACCGCCTTGACCGCCGCATCGTCTTGCGCGCGCTGCAAGCCGGCCGTGATGCCCAGCCGCGTTTCGTGGCCCAGCCCATTGACAGGCGGATTGTTCAGCGTGATCACGGCGATGTCGCCGCGCAGTTCGTAATTGGCACTCATGCGCTTGCCCTCGGACAAAGAATGGAAGGGGCCGCCCCTCCTGACCCGACCACGGGAAGAAAAAGGGCGAGACGGAAATCGAGCGACAGAGGCCGGGGCGCGGGCGTCGACAGACCCGCAAGCATCGACAAAGAGACACCGGCTCCAAACCGGCCCGCCGCCCCGACCGAAATCGAACGATCGTTCTTTTTGATTCTAGACCGCAGAAGCTTCTTCCGTGAGCACGAGCGGCACTTCATCGGCCCGGTACTCGAACAGCCATTGGGAACGCCGTTTCACGATCTCTGGTTGCCATTCATTGTCGACATAACGCTGCGCGCCGGCGGCATCGGCCAATTCGGGGTTGTGGAAGCGCTTGGCGTTCTGTGCCGAGCCTTCGACGACGCGGCTCGTGCGGTCAAACCGCGTGCGCTCGAAGATCCGCAAACCCTCGGCCACATCGCCGTTGCCGGCCGCCAGGCAACGCGCGAGCACATAGCCATCTTCGATCGCCATGGCAGCACCTTGCGCCATGAAGGGCAGCGTGGGGTGCGCTGCATCGCCCATCACCACGGCCGTGCCGCGCGCCCAGGCGCGGATCGGCGGGCGGACCATCAAAGCCCATTTGAAATGGTGGTCGATCGAACGAATCAGCGTGGCGATGTTTTCATGCCAGCCTTCGAAATCGGCCAGGCATTCATCGACCGTGCCCTGTTGCGCCCACGATTCGGCAGGCCAGACATCCTTCTCGACGATGCCAACGAAATTCATCAGTTCGCCCCGGCGCAATGGATAGTGGATGACGTGGCGGCCCGGGCCGATCCAGTTGCCAGCCACGGGCTCCTGCAGATGCGAAGGCAGGCGCGACATCGGAATCACGCCCCGCCACGCCATGCAGCCGGAATAGGTCGCCGCATCGGGGCCGACGATTGCGGCCCGCACCCGCGAATGAACCCCATCGGCACCAATCAACACTTCGGCCTCGAATGATTCGCCGCTTGCCAGCTTCACGACAGGCCGTGGGCCATCGAGATCCACATCGGTCACACGCACGCCGAGCTTGATGGTGCCGGGCGCTGTGGCCTCTACCGCTGTCGCCAGCAGGTTCAGCAGATCGGCGCGGTGCAGCGCGTAGTAAGGCGAGCCGAAGCGCTCGCGAGATGCGCTGCCCACGTCGTATTGCGGCCAGGCTTGGCCCGTGCTCCACAGACGGATCGCACGGCCTTGCGGCTCGGCGCCGATCTCCTCCAGCTGCGGCCCGAGGCCTAACAAGGTCAATACGCGGGTGGCATTGGCGCTCAGCTGAACGCCCGCGCCGACCTCAGTGAGCGCGGAAGCCTGCTCGATGACGCTGACGCGATGGCCGGCCCTCAGCAAGGCCAATGCGGCGCTCAGGCCGCCAAGGCCTGCACCGACGATCGTGATGGGCGGAATGTGAACTGTTTGAACCATGATGTGGGAAGACGGAGTGACAGAAGGAGAGGGAAGTTTCGGTAGCGACCGGTATGCTCATCAGCATTGAAAGCATGCTACCGCGCAATGTGCCTCAGCTGTGACTGTGTCACGCCCACAGGTCTCCTTCGGTGATCAGGCGATTGCCTGTATTCGCGAGTCAGTTACCGCCTCTTACCTCTGACTGGAAACAGCAAGGAAATTCAACTCACCTTAGACTGCCCCGCCTCCTTTCCTTCCATCGTTTGCCTTTAATCTGCCCCTCATGAATGCACCGCAAACCCTTATCGATCAGATCCTGACGCTGGCTCTTGAATTGCCTGGCCTGCCGCTGAAAGCCGACACCTTAGAGCAGGCCTCGGCCAGGGCTTCAGTGATCGAGGCTCAGCTTCAAGCCGGGACGACCCATTGGTTCGCACAGAAACAATCGGCCGAAGCCATCGATCTGGCCACGCAGTTGGCGCAGGCAGCGATCGACATCGGCCCCGCTTCACGCGCCTTGCGTGCGGCAGCCCAATGGGCACGGCAGTCCGAGATGCATGTGGTCGGCATCAATCTGCGCATCGCGCGCGCCAGCCTGTTGCGCGCATTGAGGCCACTGGCCAAGGTGCCGACGGTCGGTGAATGGCCGGTCGCGCCAATCACAGCCGATCGCACCCCGCTCGCGCCCATCGCCGCGCCAGAAAGCCAGCAAGTCGACTTCGGCGTGCTCCGCAACATCGCGACCTATCATCGCGAGCATGAGCGTTTCCACATGACCGACATCACCGAGTCGGCCGCCGATCTTTACCGCGAAGCCAACAAGCTGGCGATCGTCGCCAATGTGTGGCTGAACAAGCCTGTGGCCATGCACCGTACCGACATCGACTTCAGCTTGCCGCAATACCAAGTCGCCGGTTGTGAAGACCTGAATGCCTTGGACGCGATTGCCGCCATTGGCGTACTGTTCATGGAAGGCCGGAACGAACCCCCCGTGTTCCCGGTGATCAAGGGCAAGCTCAATGCCTTGGCGGGTGCCTGGTCGACAATCGGCCAGTGGATGTCAGACAAAGTCGATGCCGCGTGGCAGCGCGAGCAAGCCACCTTCGGCGCCCCCGAGTTGGCCGAGGTCGCGCAGGCCCGGCTCAACACGATCGTCACCAACTGGCGCGGCGCCCGCGAAATGACCTTGGCGGGCCAACTGCTGAAGATCGCGTCGGCCTCGTTGCAAAGCCTGGACGTCAGCCCGAAGACGCTGCGCAGCGGTGCCCGCACCGCGGCGGGCCGCAGCCTGCTCGAGATCGCCTGGATGCTTTCGCTCGCCGCGCAGATCCGCGCCCGCAGTGCAGCCGATCTGGCCGAGAACGATCGCAACTGGACCACTTATCTCGAAGGGCTCGCCTCGATCGCTTGATGGAAGCTTGGTCGAGCCAGGCTGAGCCGCTCGATCAAGCTGCGATGCGACGGCCACGACTGGCGATGCGTCGGGCAACGATTGTCGAAGTCGTCGACCGACCTGAGTTGTTGCTCGTCGGTCTTGCGCACGGCGGTCACAGCCTTCGACAGTCGCTTCACCCGCAGCGCAGGGCCTGGATGGCCTTCACGCCACCGGTCGAGATAACGGCCCGTGCACCGGGCTGATCGCGACCTCCCTCATCGAGCTTGGTATTGCTCGCAGTGCTCATGCACGTGGTTGCGGCTCTTTGGAATCGCTGAGTTGCAGACTTTATCTGCCGGACCCGGCCACGGTTGCGTGACGATGCCCCGTGACCTGAATTTCCGATCGATCCGTTCGGGCCACGCAGCCAACTGGTTGTCAACCAGGTTCAACAAGGCATGGGCCGCCTTGTGGCTCGCTCCCTGGTTGTGAACGACATCTGATGGTCAACTGGCAGCCGTCGATATCAGTCCGGCCTTCACGCCATCCGCAAGATCGGCCAACTCAGGCATGAACGACCCGCCGGCAAGGTGGTTGATCAGCTTCTTGACGAGAGTGGCGTCAACGGTTTCCGGCGGCAAGGCTTCCAACGCGTCGTTGGCCGCCAGACCCAGGCGTCCGACGGTGCCTGGCATGGGCTTTTTTTTAATCCAATGCCGCTGAGGCGGCGGGCGCATGCGAACTGCCATACGAAAAAAGAATTGAGCGACTCACCTTCCCGAGGCGGTCGCTCATTGCCACGCCTTCAGATGCAGCGATCGCAGCGTCCAGCGCTCGCTCCCCACCTGATAGGCCAGGCGTCATCGTCGATTCGGCGCAACAGATCGAGCCAGCAAGCCGGCTCGTCGAAACAGCAACCGGAGCAGCAGCATCACAAAAGCGCTCACCAAAAGCTGGATAAGTGTGTTTCCCATATCGAAACCAATCC
>CAHJWV010000495.1 GCA_903643055.1 Burkholderiales bacterium
TGCGCAGGTTCCAGTCGCGCAGGTGGCTCGCCGGTACGTGCGGCGAGCCGATCACGATGCCGGTTTCCTCGGCCACCTCGCGCACAGCCACGTCGGCAGGCGGCTCGTTGGGCGCGTCTTTAGAGCCGGTCACGCTTTGCCAGTAGCTGGGCCTGTCGGCCCGTTCGATCAACAGGACGTCGAGGTCGGCCGTGTGGATCACGACCAGCACCGATTCGGGAATCTTGGGGGGGCGGGGTTCATTCACGCCCATTATCTTGCCACCCGGCAAGCGGGTCCGCCGTAGGACGGCGGCTCGGATTCAGCCGGCGAATGACGCGCCGGCCAGCCCGATCAGCCCTTGCTGGGCGTCTTGACCGCCACCGCCGGCGGCAGCTCCTTGGCCTGCAGCATCCGGACTTGCGTCACCAGATGGTTATGTGCATCGAGAAAGGCGGCGGCGATCACCTTGCCTTCGTTGCTGTTGCTCCAGCCGGCACCGGCCGCGCCGCCCAGGCGGCCCAGCACCAGGCCGCCCATGCCGAGGTCGGTCACCTTGACCGAGCCGGTCGAGGCCGCCAGTTGCTCGGTCGTTTCGTTGTCGGTCAGCAGCAAGGCCACCTGCGCTTCCTTCAGCTTGACGCTTTCGGCCATGCCGACGAACTTGTTGAGCACCGGGATGTGGCTCATCAAGCCACCCAGCTCGCGGCCGGCGTTTTGCTCGCTGAAGGTCAGGCTGGGCGTCAAGGTGTACTGCGCTTCATAGCCACGGCCTTTGGCGACCGTACCGTTCTGGCGCAGGATGCCGGCGTTCTTCAACTCTTGCTCCTGCACCGTGGCCTTCAGGCCGGCCGCACGGTCAACCACGCGAAAGCAGCCGCTTTGCTGCGCGATCAGCCGCACCAGTGGCACCGGCGACTGCGGCAGGTTGTAGCCGGTGACCATCGTGTAGCCATTCGGGTTCTCGACCAGCGCCAGCGTGGCGACCGGCGCATCGCATTTCACCAGCTCACGCGAGGCACTCTGCGCGCCGGCCGGCCCGGCCGATCCGCTGACCACCGAGCCGCCCTGCCCCAGCTCCGTGCCTTGCTTGCCGCAGGCCGCCAAGGCCAGCAGGCCAGCCAAGGCCACGGTCTTTGCCGCGAGGGTCGAATTCGTCTTCATGTGCATCTCTCCTGAGCAGCGGATGAAGGTGGGCCTGCCGTGCCACGTGGCGGGCACCGCAGGCATCACCGTGAAACGGCCGAGTATCTCGGCGCCGCATCATCGCGCACAGCCTTGATTCAGGCGGTTGGCCACAGCCTGCCCGCCTGCGCCGGCAATGAAAAACGGGTGGTGCTTTGCAGCGCCACCCGTTCGGGTTCCAACTTTCTGCCTGGAAAGCGCCAGAAGCGGCAAGCCCCGGGCGCCCATCAAGCCACAGGCGATCAGACGATCAGGCCGGTGTCGTGCCTTGCGGGTTGCGCAGGCGGATGTGCAGCTCGCGCAACTGCTTCTCGTCGACCGGGCTCGGCGCATGCGTCAACAGGTCTTGCGCGCGCTGGGTCTTCGGGAAGGCGATCACGTCGCGGATCGACTCGGCCTTGGTCATCAGCGTGACCAGGCGATCGAGGCCGAAGGCCAGGCCACCGTGCGGCGGCGCGCCGTATTGCAGCGCGTCGAGCAGGAAGCCGAACTTCAGCTGGGCTTCGTCCGGCCCGATCTTCAGCGCGCTGAACACCTTGCTCTGCACTTCGGCGCGGTGGATACGGATCGAGCCGCCACCCAGCTCCCAGCCGTTCAGCACCATGTCATAAGCCTTGGCGATGCACTTCGACGGGTCGGTGTCCATGTAGTCTTCGTGGCCGTCTTTCGGTGCGGTGAACGGGTGGTGCACCGCGTTCCAGCGCTGGCCTTCTTCGTCGTACTCGAACATCGGAAAATCGACGACCCACAGCGGCGCCCACTTGTCTTCGAACAAGCCGCTCTTCTTGCCAAACTCGCTGTGGCCGACCTTGATGCGCAGGCCGCCGATGGCATCGTTGACGACCTTCGCCTTGTCGGCACCGAAGAAGATCAGGTCGCCATTGCGCGCGCCGGTGCGGGCAATGATCTCGGCGATCGCCAAGTCATGCAGGTTCTTGACGATCGGCGATTGCAGGCCTTCACGGCCCCGTCCGGCATCGTTGACCTTGATCCAGGCCAGGCCCTTGGCGCCGTAGATCTTGACGAACTCGGTGTAGGCGTCGATCTCGCCCCGGCTCATCTCGCCGCCGCCGGGCACGCGCAGCGCGACCACGCGGCCGTCTGTCGCGTTGGCCGGGCCCGAGAAGACCTTGAAGTCGACGTCTTTCATGATGTCGGTCAGCTCGGTGAACTCGAGCTTGACGCGCAGATCGGGCTTGTCCGAGCCGAAGCGGTGCATCGCGTCGGCATAGGTCATCACCGGGTAGCCCGGCAGATCGACACCGATCGTGCTGCGGAACACCGTGCGGATCATCCCTTCGAACATGCCGCGGATTTCTTCCTCGGTCAGGAAGCTGGTCTCGATATCGATCTGCGTGAACTCGGGCTGGCGGTCGGCGCGCAGGTCTTCGTCACGGAAGCATTTGGTGATCTGGTAATAGCGGTCGAAGCCCGACACCATCAGCAGCTGCTTGAAGAGCTGCGGGCTTTGCGGCAGCGCGAAGAACATGCCTTCGTTGACGCGGCTGGGCACCAGGTAATCGCGCGCGCCTTCGGGCGTGCTCTTGGTGAGCATCGGCGTTTCGATGTCGATGAAGCCATTGGCATCGAGGAACTTGCGCACTTCCATCGCGACGCGATAACGAAGAATCATGTTTTTCTGCATCGCCGGGCGGCGCAGGTCCAGCACGCGGTGCGTCAGGCGGGTGGTTTCCGACAGGTTCTCGTCGTCGAGCTGGAACGGTGGTGTGACGCTCGGGTTCAGCACCTCGAGTTCGTAGCACAGCACTTCGATCTTGCCGCTGGTGAGGTTGCTGTTCTCGGTGCCGCTCGGGCGCGGGCGCACCTTGCCGATGACCTTCAGGCAGAACTCGTTGCGTACGTCTTCGGCCACCGCGAAGGTCTCGGCGCGGTCGGGGTCGCAGACGATCTGCACCAGGCCTTCGCGGTCGCGCAGGTCGATGAAGATCACGCCGCCATGGTCACGGCGGCGGTGCGCCCAGCCCATCAAGGTGACGGTGTCGCCGAGCAACTTTTCGCTAACGAGGCCGCAGTAGGTTGTTCTCATGTGTTCACTCCAGAATCGGGATACGGTACCTGCAGCCCTCAGGGCGCGCGGCATGGAAAGATGAAAGGCGCTGGCGGGCTGTGTTGCAAGCCGTCAGGGCTGAGCGGGTGCCTTGCCGCTCAACCCATGTGATTTCGTGGCAAGGCCGCCTGGGCCACCGGGGGTGCGACCACGCCCATCGAGATCACGTACTTCAAGGCTTCGTCAACGCTCATCTCCAGCACGATGGCGTCGGCGCGCGGCACCATCAGGAAGAAGCCGGAGGTCGGGTTGGGCGTGGTCGGGACGTAGACGCTGAGATAGTCGCCGCTCAAATGGATCGCCGCCTCGCCGCCAGGCTTGCCGGTAACGAAGGCAATCGTCCATGAGCCTTCACGCGGGTACTGCACCAACACCGCTTCGCGAAACGCGTTGCCGCTGCTGGAGAACAGCGTGTCCGACACCTGCTTGACCGAGCTGTAGATCGATTTGACGATCGGGATGTGGTGCAGCAGCTGATTGCCCTGGCGCAGCGCCCATTGGCCCACCATGTTGGCGGCAAACATTCCGGTCAGCAGCAGGCCGCCGATCATCACGACCACGCCCAGGCCGCGAATCTGCCGCAGCGCTTCCAGTGGCTCGCGCGCCTGCGCTGGCAACACCGCTTGCGAGGCCGACAAGACCGAGCCGAAGACACCGTCCAACAGCCCGAGCACCGAATGCAGCACCCAGATGGTGACTGCCAGCGGCAACCAGACCAACAGCCCGGCGAGGAGATATTTCTTCACATGGTTCCTTGAACAGGAGCGAGATCAACGCTCACGAGGTGCTGCTGGACGGAGGCGGGCTGGCCGCTGGCGTGGCAGCCGGCGCTGCGCTGCTTTCCCCCGACGAACTGGAGGCCCCAGACGAAGCGGAGGCGCCCTCGCCCTTCGACGATTCGGATTTCGGCGCGCCGGCTTCTGAAGTCGGTGGCGCCGCCGATGACGATCCCCCGCGGAAGTCGGTCACATACCAGCCCGAGCCCTTGAGCTGAAAGCCGGCGGCAGTGACTTGTTTTTTGAATGCGGGCGCGCCGCACTTCGGACACTGCGTCAGCAAGGGGTCGGAGATCTTTTGCAGCACGTCCTGAGCGTGCCCGCAGGCTTCACACCGGTAGGCGTAGATGGGCATGGCTAAGCCTTTGATTCAAAACAAAAAATTATAGGCGCCCGGGGCAACCGAGCCTGTCTGAACTTGCATCGCGCTCATCGGGGATGAAAACACCTGTCCGCCTTATTGGCCTGAGCGAATTCAGGCGCAAAGCCGGCGGAGCCATCGACGCCTGCGATGCGTCGGGCGGATCAAAGCAGGCGCGCGGAATTATCCCTGCATTGGCGGAACTCAGCCCGCAGCGCCGGCTTTGCGGCGCTCACCCGATGCGCCAGTGCGACAGCAGCTGTGTCACCACCACGCCGGCCAGAAAGCCCAGGCCGCCATAGATCAGCGATTGCAGCAGGCGGTTGGTGCGGCGCTGCTCATTGAGCAAAGCCTCGATCACCCGCTGGTTGGAGGCCCGGTGCGGCTGCAGGGCCTGGTGCAGCAGCCGTGGCAGCTCCGGCAGCAGTTGCACATAGTGCGGCCCTTCCTTTTTCAGGCGTTCAATCAGGCCCCGCCAGCCGATCTGCTCGTTCATCCAGCGCTCGAGGAACGGCTTCGCGGTATTCCACAGATCGAGGTTCGGATCGAGCTGACGGCCCAAGCCTTCGACGTTGAGCAGCGTCTTTTGCAGCAGCACCAGCTGGGGCTGAATTTCAACGTTGAAGCGGCGCGAGGTCTGGAACAAACGCAGCAGCACCTGACCCAGCGAGATGTCTTTGAGCGGCCGGTCGAAGTGCGGCTCACAGACAGCGCGGATCGCACCTTCGAGTTCATCGACCCGGGTGTTCGGTGGCACCCAGCCCGACTCCACATGCAGTTCGGCCACGCGCTTGTAGTCACGCCGGAAGAAGGCGATGAAGTTTTGCGCGAGGTATTCCTTGTCCACTTCGGTCAGCGTGCCGACGATGCCGAAGTCAAGTGCGATGTAGCGCCCGAAGGTCGCTGGCGCCAAGCTGACCTGGATGTTGCCGGGGTGCATGTCGGCATGAAAAAAGCCGTCGCGGAACACCTGCGTGAAGAAGATCGTGACGCCGTCGCGAGCCAGCTTCGGGATGTCGACACCCGCATCGATCAGTCGCTGCTTCTGGCTGATCGGCACCCCGTTCATGCGCTCCATCACGATGACGCTCTGGGTACAGAAGTCCCATTCCATCTCCGGCACCATCACCAGATCGAGCCCCTGCATGTTGCGGCGCAGCTGGGCAGCGTTCGAGGCTTCGCGCACCAGGTCCAGCTCATCGTGCAGGTATTTGTCGAACTCGGCGACCACCTCGCGCGGCTTGAGTCGCTTGCCATCGACCGAGAAGCGCTCGACCCAGCGCGCCAACGTGCGCAACAGCGACAGGTCGTCATCGATCACATCCAGCATGCCAGGGCGCAGCACCTTGACCGCGACTTCCCGGCCATTCTTCAGCGTCGCGAAATGGACTTGTGCAATCGATGCACTGGCCACCGGCTCGACGTCGAAGGTGGCGAAGATCTCTTCGATCGAACGGCCGAAGGCCCGCTCCACCAATTGCCGAGACACCGCAGCCGGAAACGGCGGCACCCGGTCTTGCAGACGCGCCAGCTCATCGGCCACTTCATCGGTAAGCAGATCGCGACGGGTGGACAGCACTTGACCGAACTTGACGAAGATCGGCCCGAGGCGCTCCAGCGCCAGGCGCAGCCGCTGCCCCGCAGGCGCATCCAGCCGCCTGCCGAGCGTCATCACCCGCACCACGGCGCGAATCCAGCGTTGGCGGAAGCCCGACAGCGCGACCTCGTCCAGCCCGAAACGAAGTACCGTGATGACGATAAAAACGAGCCGGGCGATGTGCCTCATCGGCGAGCCTGCCCGGAAGAGCCGCCGCGCCCTCCGGTGGCCCAATCACCCATCATGCGCACCGCCTCACCCAGGCCCTTGGCGATGAAGCCGCCCAGGCGCCCGAGTTCACGCGCAGGCCCCGGGCCAACCAATTGCGCCAGATCGTCCTGCAGATCCCAGCGCAGGTTGTCAAACAACCAGTTCACGTCAGCCGCAAAGGCAGCATCACCCGCCACCTCCACCCGCGGGCGCTCACCGGTGGCTGCGCGAACCACGGCAAGCGCCGGGTTGGATACATCGATCGAGACGCGCAATTCAGGCTCGGCCGGCACCGCGTCACCGCACCATTCGATCAGCCCAGCGGGCGTCACGCGGAATGCGGTGCTTGGAATCGGCGGCAACCAGGCGGGCCAGCCGTCAAAACTCAAATGAATCACCCGCCCGATGTGGGCCTGCAAGCGTTCGACCGCCACCGGCTCCGACTTCAGAATGTGATTGATGAGCAGGGTGGCGCGCTCCATGACGGCGGCGCTGGCGAGTGCTTGGAGGCTCTGAAACATCTTTCGATTGTAGGCATGCACGCACAATCACCCCCCAAGGTCGAGGGGAAGACCCCCCCCTTTTTGATAGAGAATTCTTCGGATCAAGTGCACGGAATAGCCGCGTTGCTGGGGTTCAGACGCTGCTGGAAATGCCAGGCTCCCCGGCCGCGATGCGTCATTTCATTGCTCCTTCGCAGCGCAACGAGACCGGGCACCATGATGCAATCGCCGCCCGGACGCTCAGCCACCGATGTTTGAAGACCGAACCAAACGAACGTTTTACAACGCGCCTCAATCGGTGCGCTCGTTCGTGGCCGCCTTCCTCGAACCGACGATCACGATCCTGGTTTTTTTCATCACCACGCTCGCCTACGGCGAATCGATGGACCGCCCGGCATTGACGCTGTGCCTGCTGGTCTTCGCACTGACCTTTCCCGGCACCAACCGCTTCCGCGAATATCTGTTGGTGGCCGCGGTCGACATCCTGTCGTCCTGGGTCTTGCTGGCCTGTGTGCTGGTTCTGTGCGGCCTGGGTACGCGCAGCCTGCGCTTTTTCGAAAACGATGTGTTATTGACCTGGGCCATCGGCACGCCGATTGCCCAATGGCTGGCAGTAGCGATCGGCAAAGTGGTGCTCAAGCGCTATTCGGCCCAACCGGAATCGCGCCGTACCGCCATCGTGGCAGGCGCTGGCGTCTTGGGCGTGAAGGTCTCGCATGCGCTCATTACCGGTGACGATCAGGGCATTGATTTCCTGGGTTACTTCGACGACCGCACCGATGACCGCGTTCATGCCGACGCTTCGGCCCAACGGCTGGGCGGGCTGCGCGACATGGCCGGCTACGTAACTCAACACGGCATCCGCGAGGTCTACATCACCTTGCCACTGGGCCTGCAGCCCCGCATCGTCGAACTGCTGGAGCAGTTGCAGGGAACCACCGCCTCGCTGTACTTCGTGCCCGATGTATTCGGCATCAGCATCATCCAGGGTCGCCTGCAAGACATGAACGGCGTACCGGTGGTCGGCATTTGTGAAACGCCGTTCACCGGCACCAACGAGCTGGCCAAACGCATCAGCGACGTCGTGCTGGCCTCGCTGATCCTGGTCCTGATTTCGCCATTGCTGGTGCTGATCACCATCGGCGTCAAGCTCACCTCTCCCGGCCCAGCGATCTTCAAGCAACGCCGCAATGGGCTCGATGGCGAAGAGATCATGGTCTACAAGTTCCGCTCGATGCGAACGCAAGACAACGGCACCCAGATTCGCCAAGCCACCAAGGGCGACCCGCGCATCACGCCCTTCGGCGCCTTCCTGCGCCGCACCTCGCTTGATGAGCTGCCACAGTTCTTCAATGTGCTTCAGGGCCGCATGAGCATCGTCGGCCCGCGCCCTCACGCCGTGGCTCACAACGAGCAATACCGCCAGTTGATCAAGGCCTACATGGTGCGGCACAAGGTGCGGCCGGGTATCACCGGCTGGGCCCAGGTGAACGGCCATCGCGGCGAAACCGACACCATTGAAAAGATGCAGGCGCGGGTCGAGTACGACTTGGAATACCTTCGCAATTGGTCCCTTGGTCTCGACCTGCAAATCATTGTGCGTACCATTCGCCTGGTGTTTTTCGACCGGCATGCGTATTGACGCGCGGCCTTTGCCTCTCGACATCAGGAGTATCTGCATGCCCCATCCGCTTGCTGGACGCAGCGGTTCTCTGCGCCCACTGTGCCTTGCGTTGCTTGCCCTCGGCGCAACCGGCACCCGGGCCGAAACCTCGCCTTATTACATCGGTGTGAGCCAAGCCTTCTCGCACAGCTCCAACCTCTTCAATTCGCCCGACGGGCAAGAAACACCGGACGTGTACTCGACCACGCGCCTGCTGTTCGGTTTGGACCAACCGATCGGACGCCAGCGCATTTATGGCGACGCGGCGATTCGGGCCGACAAATACCAGGACGTCACCTCCCTCGACAACACCGGCTACAGCCTGAATACAGGGCTCGACTGGGCGACGGTGGAGAAATGGTCTGGCAATCTGAAGGTCACGGCGAACCGCAGCCTGGCCCAATATGGTGGCCCCAATTCACCGCAAATTACCGGCAAGAACGTTCAAGACACGCAGCAGGCCAGCTTCACGATCCGCAACGCCCTGACGGCCCACGTTTCCGCGGAAGGTGATGCCCAGCACCGGGCCGTGAAGTACTCTGCGCCGCAATACGTCAATCGCGAATACACGCAAAACATCGGCGGCCTGACGCTGCGTTATGCGACCACCAATCTGATTACGCTGGGCGCAGGAGCGCGG
>CAHJWV010000496.1 GCA_903643055.1 Burkholderiales bacterium
AGGCTGGAGACGCAATCGCGCGGGAGATGGCTGCGAAGCGCCGCCGTCAAACGCTGAAGAGCGGGCGGCTGTCGCGGTGGCTGCCGACCTGGCCCTGGCTGCCGGAACGGCTTGCGAAATGAACGGCGGAAGAGGGGCGTTGATGCTGCCCGGAAGGGCAATCCGGCGCATTGCTCAAAGGCAAAGGCGCCGGTGCTTGCTGCGGCTGTCCCATGGCGGTGCCGTCCTCGATCTGCGGGCCAGGCCGAGCGCCTTCATGGATCGGCGCGCGCATTGCAAGAAGGCCGGTTGACCCGGAAGCCGCAGGCGCGTTCGCTGATTCACCACCGCCTGACGGATCAAGGTGGCTTGCGATGCCCGAGCCGCCATCGCCCGCAACGCGATAAGCCGCCACCGGCATTTCTGCGCGGTGTTTCCACGGCCGGCTGTCTTGGCCCGGCTCGAATTTCTGGGCTGAACCCGGTCGGCTTGAGTCTGGTCGGCGCGCGGGGTTTGGCGCCGGATGCGTGGGGTGAATGGGATGAGTGAGGTGAGTGGGTGAGGGCGTTGACCGGCTCGTCGGCAAAGCCTGTTGCGAAGGCCGCGGCAAGGCGTCGACCAAAGGCTTGGGCAGCGAGACCGGCAAGGCATCCAGCGGGCTGCGCACGCCGCCCCCGCCGACCTTGAGCACATGGGTGTAGATCATGGTCGTGCTGACATCGCTGTGGCCCAGCAAGGTTTGCACGGTGCGGATGTCGTAGTGCGCTTGCAGCAAGTGGGTGGCGAAGGAGTGCCGCAGCGTGTGGGGCGTGGCCAGCTTGTCGATGCCGGCGCGCTGTAGCGCACGTTTGAAAGCACGCTGGAAGGCTTGATCGAACACATGGTGGCGGCGCTCTTCACCAGTTCGCGGATCGACCGAAATCTTTTCGTGCGGGAACATCCAGAACCACAGCCAGGCCATCTCGGCTCGGGGGAATTTGCGGGCGAGCGCATCGGGGAGGTGAACGCCGGATCGGCCCGCCTGATGGTCTTCGGACCACAGCTGCCGTGCGCGGCTCATTTGCTCATGCAGGGCCGGCGCCAGCGAGGCCGGCAGCATCACGACCCGGTCTTTGGCGCCTTTGCCTTCACGGACCACGATGGCCTGGCGCTCGAAATCGACATCTTTCACCCGCAGGCGGATGCCTTCCATGATGCGCATGCCGGTGCCGTAGAGCAGCTGCGCCATCAGCCGATGGCCGCCTTCCAGGTGCAGGAACAGACGCGAAATTTCATCGTGCGTGAGGACGACCGGCAGCCGAACCCGGCTCTTCGGCCGGCCGATCTCTTTCATCCAGGGCAGGTCGAGCCCGAGCACCTTTTGATAGAGAAACAGCAGCGCCGACAGGGCCTGCTTGTGGGTGGAGACTGCCACATGGCGCTCATTCGCAAGCCATGACAGAAAGCGCTCGACGTCTTCCGGGCCCAGCTCCGACGGATGCTTGATGCCATGGAAGCGGATGAAGGTTTGCACCCAATGCACATAAGCCTGCTCGGTGCGGATGCTGTAGTGCAGGTAGCGGATGCGTTCACGCAACTGATCGAGCAGCCGCGTGGACTGCAGCGGTGGCAAATCGGGTGAGTAAGCGGAGTTCACGGCATGAAGGACTGTATTTATATACAGTCTATTCGTTGCCGTATCTCAAAACAAGCGCTGACTTATGGCGCGGTGAATTTGGAATGCCCAGCCGTGTGCCGTTGCGGGTGACGCGGGTTTGGACGCACTGCGCCACCCGCTGCCCAAGGGCAAATGTGCGTTCGTCGGTCTTCGTTTCAATTAGATGAGAGAGGAGCCAGGCAACCGGAGCGCTCGGCCCATCCTCACGAGAAATGAGCGACGCCCCGTACGGTTGACGTACGGATGCGATACGCCCTCAAGCCGTCAGATGCTCGTGGCCGATGTTGCCGTCGGAGGGCTGCGCCGCTGGGTTGCGGGTGGGTGAAGAGGTCAAACTCGGCGAGCCTGGCGTTGCTTGGCGGTGGCCGGGTACGCGTTCTGCGCTGCGCAGAGCGTGCTGCAGTTCCCGAGCACTGCCCATGACCACGATCAAAGTGACACCTTCCTGACGCATGTTGCGCGGTGTGATGGCTTCCGGCAGCCACAGCACGGGTGTGGCGTCCCAGGCTGCAGCCGCCTGAAGCAGCGGGCCGGCCAGATCGGTCTTGAAGGGTTTGCCTCGTGGGCCTACGAGCAGCGGTTCACCTTCCTTTTGCGGGGTGTTCCATTCGCACTCCGGATGACGCTGAATGTCGATCACGAAGCGAACGCCATCGGCGCGCATCACCGCCACGGGAATGATGCCGCCTTGCGGCACACGCTTGTCGAGCTTCACCGACCATTGCGCCGGAAAGCGCAGTGCTTTGCGGACCTTGCGCAGAAGGCGATGCGGGCGGTCCTGAAGTTCGGCCCGCACCAGAGTCCACAGGCCGAAAAATGCCACGGTGGCGGCTGCGGCTGCGATTTCGGGTGCGCTTTTCCAAAAGGTCAGAGCGACTTCAGTGCTGCCTGTGAGGATGACAAGCCCGAGGAGGATTTGCCCGAGCCAGGAGAGGAGGTGGCTGTTGCGCATGGTGGCTCGCAGGAAGTGAAGGCGTAACTGATTCTGACAATGCCACCTTCGCGCAGGGAGCCAAAGCGCGGATGACTTTGCGAAGATGTGCCGGTCTCCCCGAAAATCCCGCCGATGCATTTCCTTATCTCTCCCGCCAAAACACTCGACTACGAAAGCCCCTTGACGACGCAAAGCGAGACGCTGCCGAGGTTCATTGCGAGATCAGCAGAATTGATCGAGGTGCTGCAACCCAAGACGCCCGAAGAAATCGCTGAACTGATGAGCCTGTCCGAGAACCTTGCCACCTTGAATGTCGAGCGTTATCGCGCTTGGTCGCGCCGTTTTACGGCCAAGAACAGCCGGCCCGCGATGCTCGCATTCAACGGCGATGTGTACGAGGGCCTCGATGCCTCAAGCCTGGAGCCCGCCGATCTCGCCTGGGCCCAGCAGCATGTGTCGATCCTGAGCGGCCTGTATGGCCTGCTTCGGCCGCTCGACCGCATGCAGCCTTACCGCCTTGAGATGGGCACGGCGCTGGTTAACCCGCAAGGCAAGAACCTGTATGCCTTCTGGGGCGACACGTTGGCCGAAGAGCTGAACGCAACGCTGGCAGAAGACGCATCACCGGTGATCGTCAATCTGGCTTCCCAGGAATACTTTCGTGCTGCCGACCGCAAGGTGCTGAAGCCACGCGTGATCGAGTGCGTGTTCGAAGACTGGAAGAACGGCAAGTACAAGGTCATCAGCTTCTTTGCCAAGCGAGCGCGCGGGCTGATGCTTCGGCATGCCATCAGCAAGCGCCTGACCACGCCCAAAGGCCTGGAGAAATTCAACGCCGAGGGCTACCGTTTCAGCGCAACCGATTCACAGCCCGATCGTCTGGTGTTCCATCGTCGCATTGCGCAGGCCTGACAACCCGAACGCCACGCCTCCCGCTTGCTCTTCATGTTCAATCCTTCAGAATCACAACGATGAGCGATCAACCCATTACCCCTGAATTGCGCCAATGGATCATCGAGCAGGCCAAGGCGGGTCGTCCGCCTGACGAAGTATTGAAGTCGATGATGGCCAGTGGTTGGACGGAAGACGTGGCGCTGGTCGCGCTCGAAGACACGCTCGCTGGATTCCTGAAGGAGCATGCGCAGCAGAACGGCCTGCCGGCGCCAGTGCCCGTTCCCGAGCCGAACCTGCTGGACTCGCCTTCTTCCCTGGTGGTGGGTGGTCATCACATCAAGATCGTGATGACGATGCGCAACCCGCGCGTGGTGGTGTTCGGCAATGTGCTGTCAGCAGACGAATGCGACGAACTGGTGGCCCTGGCTCGCCAGCGTCTTGCGCGTTCGGAGACGGTGATGACCACCACCGGCTCCAGCGAAGTCAATACGGCGCGTACCAGCGATGGTATGTTTTTCGCACGGGGCGAAAACCCGGTCTGCGCGCGCTTCGAAGCACGCATTGCGGCCTTGCTCGATTGGCCGATTGAAAACGGCGAAGGCCTGCAGATTCTTCGCTATCGGCCGGGAGCCGAATACAAGCCGCACTATGACTATTTCGACCCCGATCAGTCGGGCACGCCATCCATCCTGAAGCGCGGCGGCCAGCGGCTCGCGACCCTTGTGACTTATCTCAACACACCAGAGCTGGGTGGGGCCACGACCTTCCCCGATGTGAATCTGGAAGTGGCGCCGGTCAAAGGCAATGCGGTGTTCTTCAGCTATGACCGGCCCCATCCGATGACGCGCACCTTGCATGGCGGTGCCCCGGTGCTGGCCGGTGAGAAATGGGTGGCGACCAAATGGTTGCGGCAGGGGCGGTTTGAATGACGGGCTGAGCGCTGACGCTTGCAGCATCGTCAGCCGGCGGCGGCGATTTTTTGTGCAGCGAGCGTCAACTGGCTGAACCGAGGCCGCGTTGTGCGGGCGAGCGGAACGCTCTCATAACCTTTGCCTTGAAATTCATCATGAACAAAATCATCGCAGCGCTGATCGCTGTCACCTTCTCGATGGGCGCGTTGGCTCAAGACGCATCGGCTCCGTCGGCCGGCCCCGCTGCCCATGAAGTCAAGGCTTCCGGCACCCACGAAAAGAAGGCAAAGAAGGTCAAAAAAAGCAAGAGGGCCAAGTCGGTGAAAACCGACAAAGCCGCTTGAGCGTTCCCCGCATGAATTGAAAAAGCCCGGCATGCCGGGCTTTTTTTGGGATGCCGGCTCGATGATCGAGCCGGCAACGTTCAGAGGACTCTGATGGCTGCGTGACACCTTTGCGTTAGATGCGCTTTCATTCTTCTGCCACAGTCATCTTCATTGAATGACGCGTGGCAAACAGAGACCGCTCAGCGTTTGGGTTGAGTCAGGCGCGGCGCTGAAGGGCGTGAACCCTCGCGACGGGGTTCAGGGCGCGGGCCTTGAGGTCGCGCGGCGGGCGTTGCCTGGCGTGCAGGTGCTGCGTTGCCGGATCGGGCCGGTGGCGCCGAGCGAGCGTCTTGACG
>CAHJWV010000497.1 GCA_903643055.1 Burkholderiales bacterium
ATAAGCTAGTGACTGGAGTTCAGGTGTGCTCTTCCGATCTCACGATGCCGGCCGTCACCGTGTTCTCCAGGCCAAATGGGGAACCGATTGCCACCACCCACTCGCCAACACGGAGCTTGCTAACGTCACCAATGCGCAGCACCGGCAAAGCCGTCGCTTCAATCTTCACCAAAGCCACGTCCGTGCGCTCGTCGGCACCAACGACCTTGGCTTTAAACTCGCGCTTATCAGTCAAGGTGACATAGACCTCGCTCGCACCTTCAATGACATGCGCGTTGGTCATCACATAGCCATCCGCACTCAAGATAAAACCCGAGCCTTCACCACGCGGAATTTCGTCTTCTTGCTGAAGCGTCGACGGAGCCCGCCTGCGCAGCGGCAAGCGAGAACCCTCTGCGTTATGTTCCGTCGTCCGGATGTTGACCACCGCAGGCCCCACCTCCTCCACCAGATCAGCGAAGTCAGGCAGGCCACGACTCTGCGCCTGCACCGAATGAACCAGTATCAAAGAAGCCGATGGAACGGCAATGATCAGCAGCACCCACGCTGCGAAGCGCTGAATCACAACAAAGCCGAAACGCCGATGCCGGCCCGCAAAGATTGAGCGCATGACAACTCCCCAGGAGATGAATCTGAGCATCTGCAAGACCACAGGCACTTCATTTTTATGGATTGCGTTCCAGGCCGGAAGCAAAAAGCCGCAGTGTTGCGACGGGGACATCGCCCATGATCGTCACCCACCAATCGCCTTGACGGCGCATCATGGTTTGAGTGGCACCGATGCTGGTGAGCATCGAGCGTGCATGCCGCTCCGCGTTGTAAGGCTCGATGAAGATCGAAACGTAGGTCAGCCCATCGGAGTACACCGTCTGAAGCATCTGCTCAGGCTCGGCAGGCAACGACTGAGCCCGAGACGGTCCATCGAAGGGCCGCTTGACACAACTCACTAGTTGAAAGCCAGGTACCTTGGCTTTCAGGCGCCAACCTTCGGCCTCCAGCTTTGTGGGAAGCAAGGTGGGTCGGACCATGCGGAACCCATCGAGCCGCTTCAGTGGTTGAACCACACTTTCCGGCTGTGAACGCACGCCAATCGACACCTCGGAGAAAGCCGACGATTCCAGCACCTCGCTGCGTTCACTCAGCACTTCGGTGCGCAACAGCAACCCGGTCGCTTTTTCGGCCCAAAGCCGATAGCCATAGCGCAGACCATCCTTGGGCTTGAGCGAAAGAACGTTCGCCTCATGGCCCGCCACCCGCTCAACGGCCAAGGACTTCAGTTCATAGAAATCCTGCACCCGGTCATTGCCGGCTTGCAGCAAGCCGGGAAATGAACTCATCTGATCGCGCTGCTCGACCAAGGCGACGCGGCGCTGCGGCCACACGGTATGAATTTCGTCGTTGTGCCGAAAGACATTTCGGATTTGCCCATCCAGCGCCTCAATGCGCTCGAACTGATCTCGACCTTCGCAATAGTGGGCGATCCGGGAACTGGCCACCGTGCCACCAGCACTCACCACCACCGTACCAACGAAGTTGCGCTTGTTCGCGGCACCTTGGATGCGGCTGAGCCAGGCTCGTGTCTCACGCGTCTCCACCAGAGGGTCGCCGCTGCTGAGCGCGCTTTGCCCATGCGCAGACATCGCTGCAGCTGCTGCGCAGGCCACAACGATGGAAGAAAAACGAAGCTGCATGGTTCGCAATGGGCTGATCAACGGGAGCCGTCGACCGCCGCATTGCGCAAGAAGCCCGAGGGAACTCCAGGCGCAGTGCTGCCACCAAATCTCTTGTGGGCAGCCAGGTATTCATCCAACCGAACATCACGAATCAAACGACCGTTCAACACGACCGATTGCGGATCGTTTGATTGGTTGACGGCAGGGACGGCCATCACCTCGTTCGCTTGCACGGAAACCAGTGCACTCGGCGCACTGGCACCCTGAGCCATTCGTGCATCGGCCGCTGCCTCACGCGAAGACAGCGCGCCCGACATCTGTGACGCGACCAGCACACCGGCCACGGCAACAAAGCCCGCCGCCACCGCCGCAGGCGCTGCCCAGGAGCGGCGGCTTCGCGACTTCTCAACATCGGCACGCGGTGCTGCCATCGCGGCAGGCGCCAGAACCACCGGCTCCTGAGCCAGGCGGCCACGCAGCGCTACCAAGAAATCGGTATCCCGCTTGCGCGTCGACGCCAGGTCATCCGACCGCAACACATCGCCAATCAATTGATACGCATGCCATGCGTCGCGCGACTCCGCGTCTCTGGACCAATGCGCACAGCTCCGTGCTGCAGCAGGCTCGTCCAGTTCGCCATCGGTCAATGCCGACAGCTCTTCCATCGCGTGCAGTTTGCTTTCAGACCACTCAGACATCACAACCTCCAACACACAGAGAAGACACCTTGACCCTACGCCACCGCTACCAGCGCTCACCTTCGCGCGTGTCGAGCAACGGGCGTAAGCGCTGCGCGATGGCTTCACGTGCACGAAAAATTCTCGACCGGACCGTGCCGATCGGGCAATTCATGACATCAGAAATCTCTTCATAGCTGAGACCTTCGATCTCGCGCAGCGTGATCGCCTGACGCAAATCTTCAGACAACGCTTCGATGGCCGCGTTCACTGCTGCGGCAATTTCTTTGCTCGCCAACAAGGCTTCAGGGGTTTCGCCGTCGGTTAGTTCAGTTTCGACGCGGGAAGTTTCATCGTCATCATCCCTGATCGCTCGGGCAGACTCCGTAATCAGCGGATCACGCTTCAGATCGACCAAAGCCTTCTTCGCGGTATTGACTGCGATCCGGTACAGCCAGGTATAGAACGCACTCTCACCACGGAATTGCGGAATGGCCCGATAAGCCCGAATGAAGGTTTCCTGGGCGATGTCAGGCACAAGATCGACATCACGCACCATGCGGCCAATCAGGCGCTCGATGCGACGCTGGTACTTCACCACCAGCATCTCGAACGCCTTCACATCGCCGCGCTTGACGCGTTCGATCAAAGGGGCATCGACATCTGTGGCGCTCATGCGGTGAGATCAGGGCAGAACTGCAGGGGGCACAGCGAGCACAGGCCGCGCGGAGTAGACCGTGCAGCGCAGCGCATGCCAGTGCGTTTCATGCCCGCGCTTCTGCACAGGCAACCACCCGCCAGCAGGCAGGCGGACGCTCGATGCGGACACGGCCGATGGGATCAAGCGAAGCAGCATCCAGGCACCCAGATCCAATGCGACCATCAAACGCCCGGCATGCGGCTCCTGCCCAAGCGTCGAGGCCGCGCCAAGGTGCCACTGCTGCGTGTCCCATCGCAAGCTGAAAGCCTTGAGCGCGAGGCCCGCGCGATACATCGCCGCCATACAAACCGCCCATACCGCCATTCCGAGAAAACAAAGTGCCGGGTGCGCCGGCCCAGGAAGCATCACCCATGCAGTTAGAACCGCTGCGGAGACACCGCAGAGTCCTGCAGACATGCCCCGCCAAGCACCGAAATGCTCGACAGTCAGCTGAAACGGAGGGGGCGGATGCATGGCAGCCGGAAGCTGCGCCGCTCAGATGCGTTTGAACACCAGCGTGCCGTTGGTTCCACCAAAGCCGAAGTTGTTCTTGACCGCGTAATCGATTTTCATGTCACGCGCCGTATTGGCACAGTAATCAAGATCACATTCCGGGTCTTGGTTGAAGATGTTGATCGTGGGCGGAGAAACCTGGTTCACAACGGCCAAGGTCGTGAAAACCGATTCAATGCCTCCCGCACCACCGAGCAGATGACCTGTCATCGATTTGGTCGAGTTGACGACCAATTTCTTGGCATGGTCACCAAACGCCAGCTTGATGGCGTTGCTTTCGTTCAAATCGCCAAGCGGAGTCGAGGTTCCGTGCGCGTTCACATACTGCACTTGGCTGCCTTCGATTCCGGCATTGCGCAGCGCCGCCTTGATGGAACGCTTCGGCCCATCCACATCGGGTGCCGTCATGTGATATGCGTCGGCGCCCATGCCAAAGCCACACAGCTCGGCATAAATGCGGGCACCGCGCTTCTTGGCGTGTTCGTATTCTTCGAGGATCAAGACCCCCGCGCCCTCACCCAGCACGAAGCCATCACGGTCCTTGTCCCAGGGACGAGAAGCCGTGGCCGGATCGTCATTGCGGGTCGAGAGTGCGCGCGCCGCTGTGAAGCCACCCATGCCCAGCGGCGAAATCGTGGACTCCGCGCCACCGGCCACCATCACGTCGACATCACCGTATTCAATCAAGCGAGCCGCCTGACCAATGCAATGCAGACCGGTGGTGCATGCCGTCACGATCGCCAGGTTCGGGCCGGTGAAGCCGAACTTGATCGAGACATGGCCGGAGATCATGTTGATGATCGACGCCGGCACGAAGAAAGGAGAAATGCGCCGAGCGCCGCGAGCCGTGTATTCGGCATGCGTCTGCTCGATCAGCGGCAAGCCGCCGATGCCCGAACCGATCATGCAGCCGATGCGTTCGGCCGTTTCCTCATTGAGTTGATCGCCGGTGGGCAAGCCCGCATCGCGCACCGCCTGCATGGACGCCGCAATGCCGTAATGGATGAAGGTATCCATGTGGCGAGCTTCCTTGGCGGGGAGGTACTCCTCGACATTGAAACCCTTCACTTCCCCGGCGAATCGACACGCGAAGCTCGACGCATCGAACTTCGTGATGTTCGAGATGCCGGACCGCCCGGCCAACAGATTGGCCCACCCCTGCTCCACCGTATTACCAACGGGAGAGATCAGACCCAAACCAGTGACAACAACGCGGCGGCGACTCATGCAATAGGACTCCGATCAAGCCTTCTGGTGCTTCAGCGCGTAGTCGATCGCCAACTGAACGGTGGTGAGATCGGAAGAGCACACG
>CAHJWV010000498.1 GCA_903643055.1 Burkholderiales bacterium
CACCAGCAAGGCCTCGGACAATGGCGTCATGCTGGAATGCAGCAGCATTTCGCGCAGCTTTTCGGCCAGCTCCGTGCCGCCAGGCTCGCGTGTACAGACCACCAGTTGCCCATGCGCGCGCAGGCGCTCGGCCACCGCATCAATGTGGGTCGACTTGCCGGCACCATCGATGCCTTCGAATGTGATGAATCGGCCGCTCAATCGACGCTCATTTGTTTGAAAGTTCTGCACTCGGCGTACCGATGTTGCGCTGATAGATGTTCACTGCCCGATTGTGTTCGGTCAGTGTCTCGCTGAACTGGCTGCTGCCGTCTCCGCGCGACACGAAATACAGCGCCTTGGTGGAGTCGGGCTTGACTGCAGCCAGCAACGCTGCTTTGCCGGGCATCGCAATCGGCGTGGGCGGCAAGCCGATGCGCAAATAGGTGTTATAGGGCGTATCGGCAAGCAGGTCACGCTTGCGCAAATTGCCATCAAAGCGTTCGCCCAAACCGTAGATCACCGTGGGGTCGGTTTGCAATGGCATGCCGGCACGAAGCCGGTTGACGAAGACACCGGCGACCAATCCGCGGTCACTCACCGTGCCGGTTTCTTTCTCGACAATCGAGGCCAGGACCAAGGCATCGTTCATCGTTTTGAGCGGCGTATCGGCCTGGCGCTCGACCCAGGCCAGCTCCAGCTGGCGCCGCATCGCCCGGTAGGCGCGCTTGAGCACCGTCACATCGCTGGCCCCTTTGCTGTATGCGTAGGTATCCGGGTAGAACCAGCCTTCGGCGGGCCCTGGGTGTGCGCCGATGGCAGTCATCAACTCGGCTTCGCTCAGCGTGGCCGTGGTTTGTTTGAGGTTGGCAGCATGCGCAAGTTCAGCGCGGAATTGACGAAAGGTCCAGCCTTCGATCAAGCGCACCGTGGCCATCGCCTCCTCGCCGCGCACCATCTTGTCCAGCAAGCCCCTCGGCGTGATGCCGCGTTCAATTTCGTAGCTGCCAGCGCGAATCTTGCGCGCCTGACCCGACCACCGAAACCACTCATAGAGCAGCATCGGATTGGCCTGCACCCCGGCCTGCACCCACGCCTGTGCCACGTCGCGGGGAGACGTGCGCGGCTCGATCGAGACTTCGACGGCGGGCGCAGCCAAGGTCAAGGGCTGCTGCAGCCACCCGTAGATGCCAGCGCCAAGCCCGGTCGCCGACAACAAGGCCAGCATCAGCAGACGACGAAGAAACTTCAGCAACGTGAGCGGTCGGAAAAAGAAAGGAACGCCGAAGAAGTGAGGCGGAAACCCCATCCGCGTGCGGCGCGTGGGCACTGATGATAATCGGCGCATGAGCACACCTCTTCCTCTCGCCGGCGCCGCTGCACTGAACCATTGGGGCGTGATCCGCGCCCGCGGTGCCGATGCTGCATCTTTCCTGCATGGACAACTCACCAGCGACATCACGGCATTGAATGGATCGCAAGCCCGGCTGGCGGGCTACTGTTCGGCCAAGGGTCGATTGCTGGCCAGCTTCATTGTGTGGAAGCAAGGTGATGACGTGCTGCTGGCCTGCAGCGCCGACCTGCTCGCGCCGACCTTGAAACGCCTGTCGATGTTCGTGCTGAGAGCCCAGTGCAAACTCAGTGACGCCAGCGCCGAAGTGCGCTTGTACGGCCTTGCCGGTGAATCCGCCCGCAATTGGTTGAACGGCGCCGAACCAAGTTCGGCATGGAGTCAGACCCAGCATGAAGGCGCAACGGTGATCCGTTTGTCTGATTCGAATGGCGACGCTCGTTACCTTTGGGCAGCAGAAAACAGCGTGGCAGCGCCTTCATTGCCGGAGCTTGCTTTATCAGGTTGGCGCTGGGCTGAGGTGACCAGCGGTGTACCAACGATCGAGTTGGCCACCGTGGATCAGTTTGTTCCGCAGATGCTGAACTTCGAATTGCTGGGTGGCGTCGACTTCAAAAAGGGATGCTATCCCGGGCAGGAGGTCGTCGCTCGCTCGCAATACCGCGGCACCATCAAACGCCGCACCTACTTGTTTCAAAGCAGCTCAGCCGCTTGTGCTGCGCAAGAAATCTTCCATAGCGCGGACCCTTCACAGCCTGCAGGTTTGGTTGCCAATGCCGCCACGGTGGATGGGACGACGCGGTTGCTCGCTGAAATCAAGCTGGCTTCACTCGACAGTGGCAGCCTCCACCTCGGTGCGGCAGATGGGCCGGTACTCACCCCGCTGGAAATGCCTTATTTAGTGACGACCGAAGCCGAATAAGGGATACCAGATCCGATCCCCGGCAACAGTTCACAGCGCCTTCTGAGTGCGAGCCTGCATGCGCGAATTGTTCATCTACTATCAAACGACGCTAACGAACGCCGATGTCCTGCAGACGACGGTGCAGGCTTTGCAAGCACGCTTCAGAGCCCTTCACCCCGGGCTGCAAACTCGCTTGATGCGCCGCCCAGAACCGTCTAACGGACTGCATACCTGGATGGAAACTTACGCCCTGCCCTTGAGCACGAATGGCATCTCAGACTCGCTGCTTCGCGACATAGAAGCCCAAGCCGAGACGATGCTTGCGACCTTGCTCGCCAGCCCACGCCACATCGAGGGCTTTGTGTCATGTGTCTAGTCGCGCTGGCCATTGATCAATCGCGTCGCTTTCCCTTGGTCGTAGCGGCCAATCGCGACGAGTTCTTCCATCGACCGGCGGCTCGCCTCACCTGGTGGTCCCCTGGCGAAGGCCTGCCTGACATTCTGGGTGGGCGTGATTTGGAAGCCGGGGGCACCTGGCTCGGCTTGACGGCCCAGGGGCGCATGGCCTTGCTGACCAACGTTCGCAATGGCACACGGCCCGATCCATCGGCGCCGTCGCGAGGCACGATCGTTCCGCGCTGGCTGGCTGGCGATCTCAGCTCAGACCGCTTTTGGATGTTGACTGCGCTGTCCGGATTCAACGGGTTCAACCTGATCGCCACCGACTTTCATCGCGGCGAGTGCTTTTGGGTTTCGAACACCGATGCGGCGCCGATCCGCCTCGAACGTGGCCTCTATGGCTTATCCAATGCGTCGCTGGACACACCCTGGCCGAAAGTGTCTGCGCTGAAGCAGCACATGCGCTCTGCCATTGAAGGCAGTGAATCGCTCGACGATTTGATCGAAAGCCTATTTGAAGGCTTGGCCGATCGCGAGCCCGCGGCCGATGCGCAACTGCCATCGACCGGTGTCCCGCTGGAACTTGAAAAGGCTCTCTCACCCGCTTTCATTCGAACAGCTGACCTGAGCTATGGCACGCGGTGCTCGACCTTGATCATCACCGAACGGGTCAACAAGCGAATGATCACGCATGTGTTGGAGCGCAGCTTCAGTTCAACCGGTGGCGTGGCTTTGCTGAGGCGTTCCTTGCTGAAGGATTGGCCTCCGCGCTACAGCGGCAGCGAATCCACAGACCCTGCTGTTCAAGGCGAAGTGACCGAAAGCGAAGATGGCCCCGTCGAGGCCGGTGTGATCCGCAAGACCCGTGTGCGCACTTTGCTGAAGCCTGCAGGCCCGCGCCGCAAACGGCAACCGGCGGGCGCCATCTGAAACCGCCCATGTGCTCTGATCCGCTGGATCAGAGCGTTCGCACCATCTCGACGTGCGGAATGCCAACCTCTTCGAATACCACCCCACGGGCTGTGAACCCGGCTCGGCCGTAAAACGACGCGGCCGAGGTCTGCGCATGCAGCACGGCTTCGCGATGGCCTTGAGCCCGCGCCGCCTGCATCAATGCTTCCAGCACACTGCGGCCCACGCCGCTGCCACGCATCGCTTGCGTCACGGCCATGCGGCCAATCTTGGCCACACCCGGTACATGCTCCAACAAACGGCCGGTCGCCAGCGGGCGGCCAAAACGGTTATAGGCCACAGCGTGGACACAGCCCGGATCAGGGTCGGCTTCATCCCATTCCATGTGCATCGGAATGCCCTGCTCCTCGATGAACACGGCGGTGCGCACACTGCTCGCATCGCGCCCGAGTTCACTCCAAGGCCCCACGCGCACCTCCACCATTGGCTTGCCCGCCTCAAAGCCCTGTAACAGCTCGCGCAACTCTGAAGGCACCGGCGTCGAGCTTTGCGTGGCGGTGTCCGCGAACACATAGACCAGCTCAGCGCTGACCAATTTTTGGTCTTGCCGGAACACCGCACAGTGAAACAGCATCGATGAGGTGCCGATTCGGCCACAGCGCACGCCGACATCGAGCACATCGTCATAGCGCGCCGAGCCGTCGTATTCGAGCGTCGCCTTGCGCACGAACAGATCGGCGCCCATGGCCTGCAAGGTCTCGGTATACGGAACCGCCAGCGCGCGCCAATAGCCGGCTACGGCGGTATCGAAGTACATCAGGTAGTTGCCATTGAAGACGATCTTCTGCATATCGACTTCAGCCCAGCGCACCCGCAGCCGCTCCAGAAACCTGAAATCACTTCGAACCATGAAAGGCTTTCTTCAACGCGTCGGATGCAAGCTCGATGGCGGCCAAAGCTTGCGGCAAGGCCCGCCCCATCTTGATGAAGTCATGAGTCATGCCGCGGCAGATTTCCAATTCGACGGCGACACCCGCGGCGCGCAGCTTGTCGGCATACATCACGCCCTCATCGACCAGAGGGTCGCATTCGGCCAGGATGACGCAGGCTGGCGCCACGCCGTCAGCGTCATCGGCATTCAAGGGAGAGAAGCGCCAGTCGGTGCGTTCCGACCAATCGATGTAATGGTCGAAGAACCATCGGATGCCGGCGGCTTCCAGCAGATAACCGCTAGCGAATTCCTGATGAGATGGGGAGTCTTGATGCGCGCTGGTGCCGGGCGTGATCAGCAGCTGCATCGCCAGCCGTTGACCGATATCGCGGGCATGCAAGGCCGCGACTGCCGCCAGCGTGCCGCCGGCACTGTCACCGCCCACGGCCATGCGGGAGACATCCAAGCCCAGGCGATCGCCCTCGGCTCGCAGCCAATCCATCGCTTGCCACACGTCGTCAACCGCCGTTGGAAAGCGATGCTCCGGCGCCAAGCGGTAGTCCAGGGCCATCACTGCGGCGCCCGTGCGAAGTGCCAGCTGGCGGCACAGGCTGTCATGGGTTTCGAGGCTGCCGATCGTGAAGCCGCCACCGTGCAGGTAAAGCAGCACCGGGAGCCGCTCGTGGCTGTCGGCGTAAAGCCGTGCCGCGAGGGGGCCGCCATCCACTGCGGGAATCTGGAGGTCTTCGACCCGCGCCAAAGGCACCCGCGGCAGGTCCAGAATTTCGGCGCCGAGTTCATAACTGGCACGAGCGTCGGACACCGAAAGCGAGTGATACGGCGGCCGATTGGCGCGCCGGATGCGATCGAGCACGCTGCTCATCAATGGGGTCAAGCGCGAGGTGCTCACGAGGGTGCCAGTCGCTAAAACGAAGGGAGGCGCGAGTGTGCCAGAGGACGCTGCTGCTGCAGCGCAGCCGACCCAATGGCTCGCATGGGTCGCGCCTATGGCGACCGGCCTGCGGCCCTCTGAACCAGCGAAATTCCGCCGAGCCAGGAGCACACTGCACGGCTTGGGCACGGCCGCGCAGCATGGCGGTTCAACCGTGCTTCTGATCGAAGAACTGCTCGTTTTCCGTCGACCCCTTCAGCGCGGCCGTTGACGCGTCGGCTTCGATCGTTGTCGTCACAGCATCGAAGTAGCCGGTGCCGACCTCGCGTTGATGCTTCACCGCGGTAAAGCCCCTCTCGGCGGCCGCGAACTCTTTTTCCTGCAGTTCGACGAACGCGCTCATGTTGTTGCGCGCATAGCCATGGGCCAGTTCGAACATCGAATAGTTCAGGCTGTGGAAGCCCGCCAGCGTGATGAACTGGTACTTGTAGCCCATGGCACCCAGCTCACGCTGGAACTTCGCAATCGTCGCGTCGTCCAGGTTCTTCTTCCAATTGAAGGATGGCGAACAGTTGTAGGCCAGCAGCTTGCCGGGAAATTGGGCATGGATTGCGTCCGCAAACGCCTTGGCAAAGGCCAGGTCCGGCTTGCCGGTTTCACACCAGATCAGATCGACGTACGGTGCATAGGCCAGGCCGCGGCTGATCGCCTGGTCAAGCCCGTTGCGGGTGCGGAAAAAGCCTTCGACCGTGCGTTCACCGGTGCAAAACGGCTTGTCGTTGTCATCAACATCGGTCGTCACCAGATCACCGGCCTCAGCATCGGTGCGCGCCAGCAGCACGGTTGATACGCCTGAGACATCGGCCGCCAGGCGGGCCGCCACCAGCTTGGCGACTGCTTCGCGCGTCGGCACCAGCACCTTGCCGCCCATGTGGCCGCACTTCTTCGCGGCGGCAAGTTGATCTTCGAAATGCACGCCGGCCGCGCCGGCTTCGATCATCGCCTTCATCAGCTCAAACGCGTTCAGCACGCCGCCAAAGCCGGCTTCGGCGTCGGCCACGATCGGCGCGAAGTAGTCGATGTCGTTCTTGCCTTCGCTCCATTGGATCTGGTCGGCGCGGGTGAAGGTGGCGTTGATGCGCTTGACGACCTTCGGCACCGAGTCCACGGCGTACAAAGATTGATCGGGGTACATCTCGCCGTTGCTGTTGGCGTCGCCGGCCACCTGCCAACCCGAAAGATAAATCGCTTTCAACCCGGCCTTCACCTGCTGCATCGCCTGATTGCCGGTCAGCGCGCCCAGCGAATTAACGAAGGGTTCGGTGTTGATCAGGCTCCACAGCTTCTCGGCACCCCGCTTGGCCAGCGTGTGCTCGACCTGCAACGAGCCTCTGAGCCTCACGACATCGGCGGCGCTATAGCCGCGCTTGATGCCCTTCCAGCGCGGGTTGTCAGCCCATTCTTTGTCCAGCGCTGCGGTCTGTTGTTCACGGGTCGTCGGGTGCGTCATGGGAACTCTCCTGGGAAGGTGGAAGGATGAAAGCAAATGTGAAACAAGAATAATCCGGCCCCTGGTTCCGCGGAACACTTATGTCTTATAGAAGACTTATTATTAATTGCAGATAAATCAATGACTTGTGCCATGTATTTCTGGATATGAAACGACGTTTTCCGATGTGCAAGAATTTGGCGCACCGCAACATGCCCACTTCCCATGATGTGAAAGTACGATTCCTGGATGTGAAAGAGCTAACGACTCGCCAGCGTGCGTGGTGTCGTCTGCCTTTGATCTCAACCCTCTGCCGTCGAAATCCATGAGTTCATTTGCCTTTCTGTCTGATTCGGGGTTCATGCGCGCACCCCAAGGCGCCGCTGATAAACCGTTGGCCGTGGCCGGCATTGCCTGGGATGGCGCGGTGACCAACCGCCCCGGCGCGCGTTTCGGGCCGCGGGCCATTCGCCATGCGAGCCACATGCTGTGCGATGGCACCCACCCTTACCTGAACGTCACACCTGTCGGCCACCTGTGTGATCTGGGCGACCTGCTGCTGCCCAACACCAGCCTGGAAGGCATGCGCGAGGCCTTGATGCCCCAAGCTCGAGCGCTGCTGCCCCGGCATCACATCGCCTGGATCGGCGGCGACCACTCGATCACGTTGCCCTTGCTGCGTGCCTACAAGGCCTGGCTCGGCCAGCCGCTGGCGGTGATTCATTTCGATGCCCACTGCGACACCTGGCAAGACCATTTCGGCGAGCGCAGCGGCCACGGCACCTGGGTCTATGAAGCGATTCAGGAAGGGCTGGTGATCCCCGCGTGCTTTACCCAAATCGGCATCCGCTCAGCTGGGGCGCGCGAGGCACGCGAATACGTGCAAGACCAGGGCGGGCAAATCTTCACCGCCCGCGCGCTGCGCGGCCTCGAAGGCTCGGCGCAGCTGGCCGGCGTGACCGGCGCCATCCGAGAAAGGCTGGGCCAGCATGGCAACCCACCGGTGTATCTGAGCCTGGACATCGACTGCCTCGACCCCGCTTTCGCGCCGGGCACCGGCACGCCCGAGCCGGGCGGCATGACAAGCAACCAAGTGCTCAGCCTGCTCGAAGACCTCGCCGACCTGCCTTATGTCGGCATGGACTGTGTCGAAGTCGCTCCGGCTTATGACCACGCCGAGCTGACCACCTACGCCGCCGCCAGCTTCGTCTGGACCTATCTTTGCGGCCGCGTGGCCGCGATGCCGCGTTGAATGGACGACGCGGCGACGCCTTCTTCTCCAACGCAGCCCCGCCCGGAATCGCCGGTTGACCGGGCTAGACTGCCCTGATCCACCGTCGGGCGATGCCGTCGCCCAGGCCCTACTCGCAGGAATACCGCCATGACTTCCAAGCTCGACGCTTTCTGGATGCCGTTCACGGCCAACCGTCAATTCAAGCAATCGCCGCGGCTGCTGGCTCGCGCCGAAGGCATGCATTTTTGGACGCCCGAGAACCGGCAAATCCTCGACGGCATTGCCGGCCTGTGGTGCGTGAACGCGGGCCATGCGCGGCCGAAGATCGTGGAGGCAATTCGCGCGCAGGCCTTGGAGTTGGACTACGCGCCGCCGTTCAACATGGGCCACCCGAAGCAGTTCGAGCTGGCCGAGCGCCTGGTGGCCTTGACGCCGCCTTCATTGAACAAGGTGTTCTATACCAACTCGGGTTCGGAGTCGGTCGA
>CAHJWV010000499.1 GCA_903643055.1 Burkholderiales bacterium
TGGCTCTCGCCATCGATCGACAGATGCAGGCCTTCATCATCGATGCGCTCATAGTTCACCCCCGAACTCATCGCCACGCCGCGCGCCTTCAAGGCGCTTCGGTGAATCCAGCCAGTGGTCTTGCCGAGCTGGTCGCCGACCTTCGTCGACTTGCGCTGCAACAGATGCACGCTGCGCGCCGGCGCTTCGACTTGCGTCGGGCGCAGGCCACCCGCTTGCGCGTAGCCGGTGTCGATGCCCCATTCTTCATAGAACTTGCCGGGGGCGGTAGCGCCGCTCTGGCCAGCATGCGTCAGATACTCGCCGACGTCAAAACCAATGCCGCCTGCGCCGATGATGGCCACCTTGGGCCCCACCGGCTTGCCGTCGCGAAGCACATCGAGGTAGCTCAGCACCTTCGGATGATCGATGCCATCGATGGCCGGTACGCGCGGCTGGATGCCGGTGGCCAGAACCACTTCGTCGAATCCGGTTTCCAGCAGATCATCTGCGCTGACACGCGCACCGAGTTTCTGTGTCACACCGTTCAGTTCGAGCTGTCGCCGGAAGTAGCGCAGCGTCTCATGGAACTCTTCCTTGCCCGGTATCTTCTTGGCGATGTTGAACTGGCCGCCGATTTCATCGGCCGCATCGAACAACACGACCTCATGGCCGCGCTGGGCCGCAGCGACCGAGAAGCTCAGGCCCGCCGGGCCGGCACCCACGACGGCAATGCGCTTGGGCTTTTCTGTCGGGGCGATGACGAGTTCGGTTTCATTGCAGGCCCGTGGGTTGACGAGGCACGAGGTGACCCTGCCAGCGAAGGTGTGATCCAGGCAGGCCTGATTGCAGGCGATGCAGGTGTTGATCTCGTCGGCCCGGCCTTGCCGCGCCTTGCGCACGAAGTCGGAATCGGCGAGCAGCGGCCGCGCCATCGACACCATGTCGCAATAGCCTTCGGCCAGCAGGCGCTCGGCCACCTCGGGCGTGTTGATGCGATTGGAGGTAACCAGTGGAATGCCGACCTGGCCCATCACGCGTTGCGTGACCCATGCATAGGCTGCGCGCGGCACCATGGTCGCGATGGTCGGAATGCGCGCCTCATGCCAGCCGATGCCGGTGTTGAGAATGGTCGCGCCGGCCGCCTCGATCGCCTGGGCGAGCTGAATCACTTCGTTCAGTGACGAGCCGCCCTCGACGAGATCGAGCATCGACAGTCGGTAGACGATGATGAAGTTCGGCCCGACGCGTTCGCGCGTGCGGCGGACGATTTCGATCGGAAAGCGCATGCGGTTTTCATAGCTGCCGCCCCATTCGTCTTCACGGTGATTGGTGCGGGCCGCGATGAACTCGTTGATCAGATAACCTTCCGAGCCCATGATCTCTACGCCGTCATAGCCCGCGTGCTGGGCCAGCGCGGCGCAGCGCGTGAAGTCGTCAATCGTCTGCTCGACCTCTTCGGTCGTCAGCGCATGCGGCACCTGCGGGTTGATCGGGGCTCGAAGCGCGCTCGGCGCCACCAGGTCGGAGTGATAAGCGTAGCGCCCGAAGTGCAGGACCTGCAGGGCGATCTTGCCGCCCTCGGCATGCACGGCGCGCGTCACGATGCGGTGGTGTGCGGCTTCGTCTTCGTTCACCAGCGTGGCCCCGCCTTTCATCGGCCGGCCACGCGCGTTGGGCGCAATGCCGCCGGTGACGATCAAGCCCACCTCGCCGCGCGCCCGCTCCGCATAGAAGGCGGCCATGCGCGCGAAGCCATTCGGTACCTCTTCCAGGCCGACATGCATCGAGCCCATCAGCACGCGGTTCCTGAGGGTCGTGAACCCCAGATCGAGAGGCGCATTCAAGTGAGGGAAGTGATCCATGGCGATTTCGGCATTCTTTCTGCAACTGGTTGCATTAATGTAGTCAAGCGCCAGCGGCAGTGCAACGGGTTGCATGAACGAACCCGCGATGCCATCGGCCTTTCAGCCGACCGGTGTGCGATTGAGGCAAGATGCGATGCATCGACTTCCGAATGATTCTTTCGACCGATGTCCTTACCGCACGCCCTGTTGACTGCCTTGGTCGAATACCCGTGCTCGGGTTCCGAGCTCGCAGAGCGGTTCGACCGATCGATCGGCTATTTCTGGCATGCCACGCATCAGCAGATCTATCGCGAGCTGGCCCGATTGGAAGAGGCCGGTTGGGCGCAGGCGCTTGCCGCAGCGCCGGGCAGAGGGCGCAAGCGCCAATACCGGATTATTGCTGCGGGGCGCAAGGAGCTGCGGCGCTGGATCGCCGAGCACGAAGACCCGAAGCCATTGCGCGACGAACTGATGGTTCGTCTGCGTGCCGAGGCCGCCATCGGCCCCAGCGGCTTGCATAAGGAAATTGAGCGGCGCGTCGCTTTGCATCAGGAAAAGCTGGCGCTTTACCGCCGCATCGAGCAGCGTGATTTCCTTGGCAAGGAACTGGGCCGCGAAGGGCGCCTTCAACACTTAGTGCTGAAGGCCGGCCTGATGCAGGAAGAGATGTCGCTTCAGATTGCCCAGCAGGCACTGGAGATCCTCGACCTGCCTTCCTGAGCGTGCCCTCTGTCCCGAACATCAGCCTGCTGGTTGAGCTTGATTGGCAAGAGTTAGGTCGGCAAGAGTGAGGTCAGTAGCGGTAGGTTGCTAAGGGGTAACGTGTTGGACGGGCATGATTCGGAGTCATGGCCCGGATCGCCCACAGGCCATCTCTCGGTCAAAAAGCTGCAGCCGCTCAGGGCCGGCTGCACCCAGTTCAGTTGACCGCGTACGATATTGAATTCGGGTTATCCGGACGCGCGGATGTGCCGGGCATGCAGGCCAATGATGAACGCCAGCGACACACAACAAGGCCTGGGCGGTTCGCTGCCTGACTCGGCGCACTGGCTTGCAGAGGGAAGCGCGAACCGCGCGTTCTTGAGTGGTCGCGATTGGGGTCAATCGCCGCTGTGGCCGCCGGCCGATTGGCCCAAGCCCTTGCGCTCGGCGGTATCGCTGATGCTGGACTCGGCCGTACCCATGTGGCTTGCCTGGGCGCGGAGCTGGGGCGGGTCTACAACAAACCTTATGCCCGACTGCTCGGAGATAAGCATCCGCGGGCTTTGGGCGCGCCGCTGAGCGAAGGCTGGGCCGAGATGGGGCCGGATGCTCAAGCGCTGGTGTCCTCGCCTCATCCGGCGAGACCGCGTATCGCGAAGACCTGCTATGGGTTATCCATCGCGATGGCCACGACCTGCAGGCCTGGTTCAGTTTGTCATCTTCACCGCTTCGCGATGACGAGGGCGCCATCCGCGGGCTGATCTGCACCGTCTGGGAAACCACCGACAAGGTCTTGGCCCAACGCCGGCAGGGCGACAGCGAAGCTCGCCTGCAGGCGCTGGTGGACGTGACGCGGCAGCTCGATGAGCAGCGCCGGCTGAAAGTGGAGGAGGCCGCGCGACGCCAGGCGCAACAGCATGAGATCGAAGCGCGTTATCGGCTGGCGGGCCTGGCCGACGGCCATGTCGTCTGGAATCAAGCGCTGGCCGCCTTGTTCGGGCACGACCATGAACAAACGAGTGCCGATTGGTGGCTTGAGCACATCCATCCCGAAGACCGGCCTCGCATCGACATCAGCATTCGAATGATCGGCGCGATGCTGGACCTCACCGAACGCAAGGCATTTCCAGGCCTTCTTCGAGACGATCGATGAAGGTTTCTGTGTCATCGAATTTTTGGATAGGCCCGAGGGCCCGCTGAGCGACTACATCCATGTGGCAGCCAACCCGGCCGACCTCGCCAATGCCGGCATTGCGAATGTCGTCGGCCAGCGCGTGCGCGAGATGGTGCCGCTGGAGGCTAAGGCCTGGGTCCAGACCTATCGGCGGTTGATGGTCACGGGTGAGCCGATCCGCTTCGAGCGCGAACTCGTGAAGACCGGGCGTTACTTTGAACTGGCCGCCTTTCGCATTGACCCGCCCGAGCGGCGCCAGGTGGCCGTGCTGTTTCAGGACGTCACGCAGCGTCACCAGGCGGAGTTGGCGCTGCGCGAGTTGAATTACACGCTGGAGCGCCACGTGGCTGCCGAAGTGGCCGAGCGGACCAAAAACCGAAGAGGCGCTGCGCCAATCCCAGAAGATGGAAGCGGTCGGCCAACGGACGGGTGGCATCGCGCATGACTTCAACAACATGCTGGCCGTTGTCATCGGCTTACTGGAGCTGCTGGGCCGCCGCTTTGTTGGAGACGCCACGCGCGCGATGCGTTATGTCGATGCGGCCAAGGATGGCGCCAAGCGCGCGGCGCAACTCACTCAGCGTTGGCGGTCAACGGGCGCGATGCGATGGTGGATGGCGGTCGCCTCACCATCGAAACGTCGAACGACCATCTCGATGAGCGCTACGCCGCCGAGCACCTCGGTGTGGCGGCGGGCCACTATGTGATGGTCGCAGTGAGCGATACCGGGTCCGACATGCCGACGGACGTTGTTGCCAAGGCTTTCGACCCTTTCTTCACGACCAAGGAGGTCGGACGCGGCACGGGCCTCGGCCTCAGCCAGGTCTATGGCTTCGTCAAGCAATCGGGCGGGCACGTGAAGATCTATTCCGAAGTCGGTGAAGGAACGGCAGTGAAGCTTTACCTGCCGCGCCTCGTGTGACCGCTGCACGACCAGGCGCAGACCGAAGCGGCGGCAGCCAGGAGTTGATGCTGGTGCTGGTCCTGGTGGAAGACGAGCCTTCGGTTCGGCAACTGTCGGTCGACGCGTTGACCGAACTGGGTTACCGGGTCCTGGAAGTCGACGGTGCTGCCGCAGCGCTGCGCTTGATCGACGCCCATCCTGACATTGCCTTGCTGTTCACCGGCTACACGCCCAATGCCATGATGCATAACGTCGTGTTTGATGTGGATGTTCAACTGATCGGCAAACCTTTCACGATCGAAGAACTCGCCGCCCGTGTTCGAGAGGTGCTGGATACGCCGCAGTAAGCGCGCGGGGCTTCCCGGCCGTTGGGCTTGGCACGTGCCAGAGCGGGGCTGGGTGACGGTGTTCAAGGGATGAGCGCCGTGCACTTCACCTTCAACAGGCGACCCATGCTGGTTTGCCGGCAGCGGCATGGTGCATGGTGTGCATCGCGGGTCAGGCCAGGTGCGTCCGCCATCGCGGGTGCGAAGGCCCGCGCTCGAAGGGGGCGCCGATCCAGGCGAACGCTCATTGAATTTCGAGCAAGCGTTGTTGCGCTTACAAAAGTAATGCGATCAGGTGATGAGTTATTTATGAGCTATCTGCTGGAAACCAAATCATGAAGAAGCTGGGTTCAAAGATGAGTCGACCCGCTTTGCGGAAAGGGTCAACAAGATCCAAAAAGTCATCGGATAGCTGAATTTAATGGCGCTCAATTGTCTGGTTATGTTTACCCCCTAGGAAGTGTTTTCCCCCTAGTTTTGGTGGTTTCAGAGGATGACTTAATCGTGTGAAATTAATCTCAGCTTAAGAAGACCTTTCAACAGATTCTTTGCGCATCTGCAGATCGCGCATTTTGCTTGAATGAGCCCCTGAGGGTCGCGCCATTGCGCGTGATACCCAGGCCATGCGAAGCGTTTG
>CAHJWV010000500.1 GCA_903643055.1 Burkholderiales bacterium
TGATCCTGTGGAAGCCCAACCCCAAGCCCTACCCGATCCTGCTGCCGTCCGAGCCCTTCGAGATCGGCGGGGCCGTCATCAACGCGACGCAAATCCTGATCCTCGTCGTCACTGCGGTCACGCTGGCCGGGCTGATGTACCTCGTCAACCGCACCAAGCTCGGCCGGGCCATGCGCGCCACGGCCGAGAACCCGCGCGTGGCCGGCCTGATGGGCGTGCGCCCGGACATGGTCATCTCCGCGACCTTCATCATCGGCGCCTCGCTGGCCGCGCTGGCCGGCGTGATGTACGCGGCCAACTACGGCTCGGTCCAACACTCGATGGGCTTCCTGCCCGGCCTGAAGGCCTTCACCGCGGCCGTCTTCGGCGGCATCGGCAACCTGGCCGGCGCGATGGTGGGCGGCGTCACGCTGGGCCTGATCGAAGCGCTGGGCGCGGGCTACATCGGCGACCTCACCGGCGGCCTGCTGGGCAGCCACTACCAAGACATCTTCGCCTTCATCGTGCTCATCCTCGTGCTGACCCTGCGCCCGCAAGGCCTGCTGGGCGAACGCGTGGCCGACCGCGCCTGAGCCTGGAGCCCTTGCCATGAACCTTCGAGACAACAAACTCAGCGTCTTCCTGATCGCCGGCGTGCTGCTGTTCATCACCCCGCTGATCGCGCAGCAATTCGGTAACGCCTGGGTGCGCATCATCGACATCGCGCTGCTGTACGTGCTGCTGGCGCTGGGCCTGAACATCGTCGTGGGCTACGCCGGCCTGCTCGACCTCGGCTACGTCGCCTTCTACGCCGTAGGCGCTTATCTCTTCGCCCTGCTCGCCTCACCGCACCTGTGGCAGAACTTCCCGGCCATCGCCGCCGCATTGCCCGGTGGCCTGCACACCCCGTGGTGGGTGGCGATCCCGCTCGGCGCGCTGGTGGCCGGCGGCTGCGGCGTGCTGCTGGGCGCGCCGACCCTCAAACTGCGCGGCGACTACCTCGCCATCGTGACGCTGGGCTTTGGCGAAATCATCCGCGTCTTCCTGACCAACCTGGACGCACCGGTCAACATCACCAACGGCCCCAAAGGCCTGAGCCAGATCGACTCGGTGAAGATGTTCGGCATCGACTTCGCGCAAAAGCACACCGTGTTCGGCTTCGAGATCGCCTCCGTCACCCACTACTACTACTTCTTCCTCGCGCTGGTGCTGCTCAGCGTGCTGATCTGCTACCGGCTGGAGAGCTCGCGCATCGGGCGCGCGTGGATGGCCATCCGCGAAGACGAGATCGCCGCCAAGGCGATGGGCATCAACACCCGCAACCTGAAGCTGCTCGCCTTCGGCATGGGCGCCACCTTCGGCGGCGTCTCCGGCGTGCTGTTCGCCACCTTCCAGGGCTTCGTCTCGCCCGAATCGTTCAGCCTGCAGGAGTCGGTGATGATTGTGGCGATGGTCGTGCTCGGTGGCATCGGCCACATCCCCGGCGTGATCCTCGGTGCCTTGCTGCTGGCAGCCCTCCCCGAAGTGCTGCGCTACGTGGCCGGGCCGCTGCAGAACATGACCGACGGCCGGCTCGATGCGGCCATCCTGCGCCAGCTGCTGATCGCGCTGGCGATGATCGGCATCATGCTGGCGCGCCCGCGCGGCCTGTGGCCCTCGCCCGAGCATGGCAAGGCGGCACCTGCGCCGCAGCCCAAATAAGGAAGAACGCCATGGCAGACAACGCAGTGAAAGAAGTTCCTATCCAAGGCAATGACGTCAAAGGCCATCACGTCAAACAAAACGTCCTCCAGGTCAGCGGCGTGTCCAAGCGCTTCGGTGGCCTGCAGGCGCTGTCCGATGTCGGCATCCAGATCCAGGCCGGCCAGGTCTACGGGCTGATCGGACCCAACGGCGCTGGCAAGACCACCTTCTTCAACGTGCTGACCGGGCTGTACACGCCCGATGCCGGGCACTTCGCACTCGGCGGCAAGACTTATCAGCCCACCGCGGTGCATGAAGTGGCCAAGGCCGGCATCGCACGCACCTTCCAGAACATCCGCCTCTTTGCCGAGATGACGGCGCTGGAGAACGTGATGGTCGGGCGCCACGTGCGCACCGCCTCCGGGCTGATCGGCGCGGTGTTCCGCACCGCCAGCTTCAAGGCCGAGGAAGTGGCGATCGCCAAGCGCGCGCAAGAGCTGCTCGACTATGTGGGCATCGGCAAATACGCCGAGTTCAAGGCACGCACGCTGAGCTACGGCGACCAGCGCCGGCTGGAGATCGCGCGTGCGCTGGCCACCGACCCGAAGCTGATCGCGCTCGACGAGCCGGCCGCTGGCATGAATGCGACCGAGAAGGTGGTGCTGCGCGAGCTGATCGACCGCATCCGCAAAGACGGGCGCACGATCCTGTTGATCGAGCACGACGTCAAGCTGGTGATGGGCTTGTGCGACCGGGTCACGGTGCTGGACTACGGCAAGCAGATCGCCGAGGGCACGCCGGCCGAGGTGCAGCGCAATGAGAAGGTCATTGAGGCTTATCTTGGTGCGGGGCACGGATGACCCACCCCCTACGGCCTGCGGCCGCCCCCTCAAGGGGGCAACACCGGCGGCCCGGCAAAGCCGGCTCCGCGGTGTTTGCTTGATCGCCGCTTGGCGGATGTTCCATTCATTGATCGAGGGTTGTGATGAGCACCACGTTGTTGAAGGTATCGGGGCTGAAGGTCGCCTATGGCGGCATTCAGGCGGTGAAGGGGGTGTCGTTCGAGGTGCGCGAGGGCGAGCTGGTCAGCTTGATCGGGGCCAATGGCGCGGGCAAGACGACGACCTTGAAGGCGATCACCGGGCTGCAGTCGGTGGCGGCCGGGGAGATCGAGTACCTGGGGCAGCCGATCAAGGGCCGCGGGGCGTGGGAGCTGGTCAAGCAGGGCTTGGTGATGGTGCCCGAGGGGCGCGGCACCTTCACGCGCATGAGCATCACCGAGAACTTGCTGATGGGCGCCTTCGTGCGCGAGGACGCGGAGATCAACGCCGACATCGACAAGGTGTTCGGCATCTTCCCGCGGCTGAAGGAGCGGCGCCATCAGCTGGCCGGCACGATGTCGGGCGGGGAGCAGCAGATGTTGGCGATGGGGCGGGCGCTGATGGCGCGGCCCAAGCTGCTGCTGCTCGATGAGCCGTCGATGGGGTTGAGCCCGATCATGGTCGACAAGATCTTCGAGGTGGTGAGCAGCATCGCCCAACAAGGCGTGACGATCCTGCTGGTCGAGCAGAACGCGAGCCGGGCGCTGGGCCTGGCGCAGCGCGGCTACGTGATGGAGTCGGGCGAGGTCACGATGAGTGGTGCCGCTCAAGATCTGCTGCGCGATCCCAAGGTGCGTGCCGCTTATCTGGGGGAGTAAG
>CAHJWV010000501.1 GCA_903643055.1 Burkholderiales bacterium
GCGTAGACGCGCAGCAGGAACGAGGTCCAGAACGGCAGCATCACCAGCATCAGCAGCGCCGGCTGCACGGTGGCCTTGGCGCGGGCCATGAAATAGGCGAACGGGTAGCCGATCGCCAGGCACAGCACGGTCGTGACCGCGGCGTATTTGATGCTGGAGAGGTAGGTTTTGAAGTACAGGTCGTCTTGCGTGATGAAGAGGTAGTTGTTGAAGCGCACCGAGATCTGCAGCACGCCATCTTTCAGGCTCAACAGGTCTTTGAAGGTCACGGCCTCCATCTCGGAGACGCTGATCTTCACGACGATCAGGAACGGCAGCAGGAAGAACAGCAGCAGCCACACATACGGGATGCCGATCACGGCACCGCGGCCACGGGCCAAAGCGTGCAGGCGATCGAAAATCTTCATGCCGTCAGCACCACTTGGGCCGTGGGCGCCCAGCTGGCCCAGGCGGTGTCGCCCCAGGTCAGCGGCTTGTCGCAATGGCGCTGGGTGTTGGCCTCGCTGACCTTCAGCACCGCGCCGCTGGCCAGCAGCAGGTGGTAGACGGTGTAGCTGCCGAAGTACGACATGTCTTTGATCGTGCCTCGGGCCTGGTTGAATTCGCCCTCCGGCTTGTCGCTGTCGATGCGGATCTTTTCCGGGCGCAGCGCCACCGTCACCGCCATGCCTTCGCTGCCAGTGATGCCATGGCCGACGTAGTGCTGGCAGTCGGCACACTGCACCACCACATGGTCCGGGTGGTCATCGATCAAGCGGCCGTCCATCAGGTTGACGTTGCCGATGAAGTCGGCCACGAAGCGGGTGGCCGGCGTTTCGTAGATGTCGCTCGGCGAGCCGACCTGCAGCAAGCGCCCCTCGCTCATCACGGCGATGCGCGAGGCCATCGTCATTGCCTCTTCTTGGTCGTGCGTGACCATCACGCAGGTCACGCCGACGTTCTCGATGATGTTGACCAGTTCGATCTGCGTTTCTTCGCGCAGCTTCTTGTCGAGCGCGCCCAGCGGCTCGTCGAGCAGCAGCAGCTTGGGCTTTTTCGCCAGGCTGCGCGCCAGCGCCACGCGTTGCTGCTGGCCGCCGGAGAGCTGGTGCGGCTTGCGCTTGGCGAACTTGCCGAGCTGCACCAGCTTCAGCATGGCTTCGACCTGCGTTGCGATCTGATCGCGGGGCAGGCCGTCGCGCTTCAGCCCGAAGGCGACGTTGTCCCAGACCGTCAGGTGAGGGAACAGCGCATAGCTCTGGAACATCATGTTCAAGGGCCGCTCGTACGGGGCGAGCCCGGCCAGGTCTTGCCCATTCAGGATGATGTGGCCAGAGGTCGGCGTCTCGAAACCGGCCAGCATGCGCAACAGCGTGGTCTTGCCGCAGCCGGAAGAGCCGAGCAGCGCGAAGATCTCACCCTTGGCGATGTCGATGCTGACGTTGTTGACCGCTTTGTAGCCGCTGAAGTCTTTGACGACGTTGCGGATCTGCAAATAGGCGGCCGGCGCAGCGGCCGTGCCGTCGACCGTCCGGGCGGGCATTGGAATGGATGTCATGTCAGATGAGAAGGGCTTGCTCAGAGGCCCGTTTTGAACGAGGTGTAGGTGCGGGTCATCAGCCGCCGCAGGTCATTCGCGATGGCGTCAGGGGCCGACATTTTCTTCATCTCGGCGTCATTCGGAAAGACCGTCGGATTGCTCGCGACCTCAGGCTTGATGAACTTGCGCGATTCCTTGTTGGCGTTGGCATAGAACACTTTGTTGGTCAGCGCGGCGCTGACCTCGGGGCGCAGCATGTAATCGATGAACTTGTGCGCATTGCCGGGATGGGCGGCATCGTTGGGAATCACCATCACGTCGAAGAACAGCAGGCCGCCTGTTTGTGGCAGCAAAGCCTCGATCTTCTGCCCGGTTTTGCCGTCGATGGCGCGCTGGCGCGCGATGTTGATGTCGCCCGACCAGCCCAGCGCCATGCAGATCGAGCCGCTGGCCAGGTCGTTGATGTAGCCCGACGAGCTGAACAGCGTGACCGACGGGCGGATGGTTTTCAGCAGGTTGGCCGCCGCCTGGTAATCACCGGCGACCTTGCTGTAGGCTGGTTTGCCGAGGTAGTGGAGCGCGGCCGGCACCACTTCGGTGGGCGAGTCGAGGAAAGACACGCCGCAGCTTTTCAGCTTCGAGATGTATTCGGGCTTGAAGGCCAGATCCCAGGCGTTTTCGGGCAACGGCAGGTTGCCCAGCGCCGCCTTGACCTTGTCGACGTTGATGCCGATCGTCGTGTAGCCCCACAGCCAATTGACCATGTACTGGTTGCCGGGGTCGAGCTTGGCGAGCTGTGCTTGCACGTCGGGGTCGAGGTTCTTGTAGTTCGGCACCAAGGCCTTATCGATCTTGCGCAGCAGGCCGCCATCGACCTGCAGCTTCGCCCAGTGCGAGGAGGGCACGACAATGTCATAACCGGTTTTGCCGGCGACCAGCTTGGCGTGGACGATCTCGTTGTTGTCGAAGTTGTCGTAGCGAACCTTGATGCCGGTTTCCTTTTGGAAATTCGCCAGTGTGTCTTCGGCGATGTAGTCGGACCAGTTGTAGACGTTCAGCACCTTGTCTTCTTCATCGGCCGCGGCCGGCCCGGCCATCACCAGCCATGCGCTGGAAAGCGCCCAGCCCAGAATGCCCAGGGCCCTGCCACGCATTTGCTTCATCGCCGAATCCCTTGTTTTCATGGTGAGTTTCTCCTCCAAGCTGCTGAACTTGATCGACCGGGCTTCGTCACGATGCCACGCACACGGTGTGCAGCCGTCGCTTGGCAACGCTGGATTGTTGCCGCGCTCTGATACAGAGTTTTGACGTCACGCTCACATGCAGCGCCTTGCATGGCGCCATGGCATCTGCCTCGGTGCTTATCGCTGTGGCCGACGGCGATCTCATCCCGATCTCCTGTCACGACGGCCCAAGCCTCACAGGCACGGGGCAGGGGCACGATGACTCTTGGACAACAAGGCAGGCAAAGCTTGTGCCATCGGTGCGCAAGTTCACAGTTGATGGCGGCCCGGGCGACGATGCTTACATCCAACCCCGTTGCCGCAGATCGGCATGCGTGAGATCGAGGCAGCGTTCGATCAGCGCGGCCATCTCGTCGATCTGCTCACGCGTCATGACCAAGGGCGGGGCAATGATCATGCGGTCACCGACCGCACGCATGATCAGGCCGTTGCCGAAACAATGCCCTCGGCACACCATGCCGACTTCGAGGGCGCTGTCGAAGGTCTGACCCGTGACCTTGTCTTTGACGATCTGCAACGCGCCCATCAGCCCGCAGGTCTGGGCCTCGCCAATCAATGGATGCTGGCCCAAGACCTCGAACTTCTGCGCGAGGTAAGGCCCGATTTCGTCATGGATGCGCTCGACCAGGCGCTCGCGCCGCACCAATTGCAGGTTCGCCAGGCCCACCGCACAAGCGACCGGGTGGCCGGAGTAGGTGTAGCCGTGGTTGAACTCACCGCCTTGCTCGATCAGCACCCGCGCCACGCGCTCGCCGACCATCACGCCGCCGAGCGGGATGTAGCCCGAAGTCACGCCCTTCGCGAAGGTCATCAGGTCGGGCTTGAAGCCGAAGGTCTCGCAGCCGAACCATTGGCCAGTGCGGCCAAAGCCGGTGATGACCTCGTCAGAGATCAGCAGGATGCCGTACTGATCGCAGATGCGCTGGATCTCGGGCCAGTAGGTCGATGGCGGCACGATCACGCCACCGGCACCTTGCACCGGCTCGCCGATGAAGGCCGCCACCTTGTCGGCACCGATCTCCAAAATCTTCGCCTCCAGCGCCCGCGCCGCTTTCAGGCCGAAGTCTTCACGGCTCAGGCTGCGGTCGCTCTCGAACCAGAACGGTTGCTCGATGTGCACGATGCCGGGGATCGGCAAGCCGCCTTGTTCGTGCATGCCGCTCATGCCGCCCAATGAAGCACCTGCCATCGTCGAGCCGTGATACGCGTTGTGCCGGCTGATGATGACGCTGCGCTGTGGCTGGCCGAGCAAATCCCAGTAGCGACGCACCATGCGCACGATGGTGTCGTTACCTTCCGAGCCGGAGCCCGAGAAAAACACATGCTTGAACTGCGGCGGCGTGATCTCGGCCAGCAACTCGGCCAGCTCGATGGCCGGCGGCGTCGCGGTCTGGAAGAAGGAGTTATAGAACGGCAGCGTGTTCAGCTGCGCGGTTGCGGCATCGATCAAGGCCTGCTGGCCATAGCCGACATTGACGCACCACAGCCCCGACATCGCATCCAGGATCTTGTGGCCCTCGCTGTCCCAGAGGTAGATGTTGTCGGCACGCGTGATGATCCGCGAACCCTTGCCCGCCAGCGACTTGAAGTCAGTGAAGGGGTGAAGGTAGTGCGCCGCGTCGGCGGCTTGCCACTCGCGCGTGCTGCGGGAGGGTGATGTTGATTCAGTCATGCGGGTGTCTCCAGAACGTCCAGGTCCAGCAGTCTTGGAAGCATGGGCCTGTGCCGTGCTCCTCGATGTCTTATGTCTTCATGCCTTGGCTCCTGCAGCCAATGCTTTCCAGGTACCACTTCTTGCTCCAGCCGTTGTGCCGTACACGGCCCATCCCCATCAAGCGGCCGCGGTGGAACCGGCTTTGCCGGGCCACCCGCGGCG
>CAHJWV010000502.1 GCA_903643055.1 Burkholderiales bacterium
AGGCGCGGGCACGGCCGGTGCTGTTCGGCCTGCCCGACGCAAGCTTCGAACAACGCTATCCCGAGAAGGGCCTGATCACGAAGAACGAAGTGCGAGCGGTGTCGCTGGCCCGCCTGCAATTGCGGGCCGACAGCATCGTCTGGGACATCGGCGCGGGCTCCGGCTCGGTCGGCCTGGAAGCGGCCCGTCTGTGCAGCGAAGGCCATGTCTACGCGATCGAGAAGAACGCAGACGACGCCGCGATCGGCCAGCGCAACCGGCGCGCGATGGGCCTCAGCAACCACACGCTGATCCACGGCAAGGCGCCGGTGGGCCTCGATGCCTGGCCCGACCCCGACGCGGTGTTCATTGGTGGCTCGGGCGGCGAGCTGGCTGAGCTGATCCAGCTGATCCTGAAACGTTTGAAGCCTCGCGGCTGGCTGGTGATGAACTTCGTGACGATCGAGAACCTGAGCGCTGCGGTCGAAACCTTGAAAGCGGCCGGTGTCGAATGGGACATGCTGCAGCTGCAAGCTTCGCGCAGCAAGCCGATCCTGCACATGCACCGCATGGCGGCCGAGAACCCGGTGTGGCTGGTCTGCGCGCAGCGGAGGGCAGCATGAGCATGCCTGTCGATGAGACGTTATCCAATTCGACACCTCCAGCGATCGGCAAACTGATCGGCGTCAGCCTCGGCCCCGGCGACCCCGAACTGATCACACGCCGGGCCTGGGCCCAGCTGCAGCGCAGTGATGCGCTCTGGACCTACCCGATCCGCAGCACGAAGAGCGAAAGCTACGCGCTGGGCATCGTGCAACGCAGCGGCCTGGCCTTGCCCGACGGCCACCAGCCGCTGCTGTTCCCGATGACCCACGACGTCGAGAAGCTCGCCCGCCATTGGCTGCGCGCCGCCGAAGCGGTGCTGCCGGTGCTGCAGTCGGGCCGCGACGTGCTCTTCCTCGTCGAAGGCGACGCCAGCACCTACGCGACCTTCGGCCACCTGTCACGCACGCTGCGCGGCCTGGACGAGACCCTCGTGATCGACATCGTGCCCGGCGTGACCTCCTTCCACGCCGCCTGCGCCGAACTGCAGATCCCGTTCTCCGAGCAAGACGACACCGTGGCCATCGTGCCTGCCGCCTATGGCGTCGAGATGGTCGAGCGCCTGCTCGACGACTTCGACACCTTGGTGCTGATGAAGGTCAAGCCGCTGATGGATGAACTGATCGACCTGCTGGAACGCCGAGGCCTGATCGCCCACACCTGCTTCATCGAAAAAGCCGGCGCCCCCGAAGGACGGGTAGTGACCGACGTGCGCACGCTGCGCGGCGAAAAGGTCAACTACCTCTCACTGATGCTGGTCAAAAACCCCGGCCGAGAACGCGGCGAGCGCGTCAAGGGATGCAAGAAGAAGACGAGCTTGCCGCAAGAAGAGATAAGCGATCGGCCGGCTGAAATGGCTGAAGCAGGCAGCGATGAATAAGCTTCAGGTTGGAAGCGAAGCAAGCGTGTTGGTTGAGTTCACCGCTCAACGTGGCTATCGGGCCTTAGATGCCGATGCGCAGCGAGGCGAGTCTGGTGTTCGGGCCCCTTGGGCCTCGCTGAGCAGCGCAGGGTGGACCGGAAAAAGAAGGGGCGATTGTCTGAGCCCGAAGGGCGAGTTCGAGCCCCTTCCCGGTCCACCCGAGCAGCGCAAGGCAGTCCTCGCGCAGCGAGGACCGAGGACGCAGGGTCGCCTTTGTGTGCCCGTCACTTCGCTTCGCGAAATGAGTGCACACGCCTTCGGAACTTTTGGTTCCTTTTCTTTGGCGAAGCAAAGAAAAGGGACTGCCCTGTCGGGGGCATATCCCGACCTGCTTCAAACCAGCGCAGCCCGACAAAAACAAAAAACATCAGCACCTCCTGCGACCACCATTCCCCACAGCTAAGACAAGCGCCCGAGCCCAACCCCGAATCAAAAATGCCCAACACCCCCAACGCAAAAATCGTCCTGGTCGCCATCACCAAACACGGCGCCTCCCAAGCCGCCACCCTGGCGAAATCCCTCCCCGAAGCCCATCTCTGCGTCGCCGCCAAATTCGGCGAAGCCATGCAAGGCCTGCCCAACACCCTGACCGCCTACACAGGCGCCTTCAAGGACGAGATCGGCACGCTGTTCTCCCGCTATGACCAGATCGTCTTCTTCGTCTCGCTCGGCGCCGTGGTGCGCTTGATCGCTCCGCACCTGAAGAGCAAGGACGAAGACCCCGGCGTGGTCGTCGTTGACGATGCCGGCGAGTTCGTGATCCCGGTGCTGTCCGGCCACGTCGGTGGCGCCAACGCGATGGCGCAGCAGATCGCAGACATCCTGCACGCCACGCCGGTGCTGACGACCGCCTCCGACGTCGGCAAGACCATCCCCGTCGACATCCTCGGCCGCGAGCTGGGCTGGAAGGTCGAGGCGCCGAAGATCAACATCACCCGCGTCTCGGCGCACGTGGTCAACGGCGAGCCGATCGCCGTCGTGCAGGAGGCCGGCAGCCCGAACTGGTGGACGCGGCCGACGCCGCTGCCGGCCAACATCCACCGCTTCGATCGCTTCGAAGCGGTGGACCTCGAACGATTCAAGGCGGTGCTGTGGGTCACGCACGCCGAAGTCAACGAAGCGCGTTGGGTGCAGCTGAACGAGCGCCTGGTGGTCTACCGGCCGCCGCTCGGCCAAGTCGCGTGACCCGCTCGGCGGCAGCCCCATGAATGACGGTTCATCAATGAACTCGCCCCACAGCTTGACGGTCAGCCTGGGGCTCGGCTGCGACCGCGGCACGCCGGCGGCCACCTTGGCGCAAGCGGTTGGCGAGGCGCTGGCCTTGGCCGATGTGCCATGGGACGCCGTGGCGGCGGTCGCGAGCATCGACCTGAAGGCCGACGAAGCCGGCCTGCTGGCACTCGCCGCCGAGCGCGGCTGGGCAGTGCGCTTTTACAGCGCGGCCGAGCTGGCCGGCGTGCCGGTGCCCAACCCGTCGGAGACGGTGCGCAAGTACACCGGCACGCCTTCGGTCAGCGAAGCCGCCGCCTTGCTGGCCGCAGGCGAGGGCGGCGCAGCCGCCACCGAGCTGCTGATTGAAAAACACAAACACCGTGGCTCCGATGGCCGCCACGCCACCGTTTCGATTGCAAGGATTCCGCGATGAGCACCGCCCCGACCCTTCCGGCCCACAGCGCCGTGATTCAAACCACCGGCCTGGACGCTTCGGCTTCCGACAACGGCCAAAGCGCAGCAACCAGTCGCACGGTGGGCAAGATCATGCTGGTCGGCATCGGCCCCGGCAGCGTCGCCCACATGACGCAGCGCGCCCGCGAGGCGATTGCCGAAGCCGATACGGTGGTCGGTTATGTCACCTACATCAAGCTGGTGGCCGACCTGCTCGAAGGCAAGGAAGTCGTCCGCAAGGGCATGACCGAAGAGCTGGACCGCGCCGTCAGCGCCTTGGAGGCTGCGCGCGAAGGCAAGAAGGTGGCGCTGATCTCGTCGGGCGACGCCGGTGTTTACGGCATGGCCGGGCCGACCTACGAAGTGCTGTTCCAGGCCGGCTGGACGCCCGATGACGAGGTGAAGGTTGAGATCATTCCGGGCGCGTCGGCGCTGAACAGCTGCGCAGCACGCGTCGGCGCTCCGCTGACGCACGACTTCTGCGCAATCTCGCTGTCGGACCTGCTGACGCCGTGGCCGGTGATTGCGCGCCGGCTCGATGCGGTGGCCTCGGCCGACTTCGTCGTCGCGCTGTACAACCCGAAGAGCGGTCGCCGCACGCGGCAGATCGTCGAGGCGCAGCGCCTCTTCCTGCGCCACCGCCGGGCCGACACGCCGGTGGCCATCGTCAAGAGTGCTTACCGCCGGCGTGAGCGGATCGAGTTCACGACGCTGGACCACATGTCGGAGTGCGAGATCGGCATGCTGACCACGGTGCTGATCGGCAACAGCCACACCTTCGTGCGCCACGGCCTGATGGTCACGCCGCGCGGCTATGCCAACAAATACGAGCTGGAGGAGGGCGGCGCCACGCGCGATGGCGAGAAGCCCGGCCGTTCGCTGTCGACCGGGCTCAACGGCTGGTTGGAAGCCTTGGCCCAAGCGCATGCCGCAGGCGATAGCATTGCCGTGCTGGCAAAGCGTTATTCGCTGCCGGCGGATTACATCGAGTCGACGCTGGCCGAGCCGATGGCCGAAGCCGAGACCGCTGAGCCGGCCGCCGACGTCGAGGGCTGAGCCATCGTTTCAGCATGTTGAATTTCGACGGCGCCTCTGCCGACGCTGCTGAGTTCGCCGCGGGCACCACCGCGTGCTTCGACGCTGCCGAGCGCGCCGCCTTTTACCGGCTGCTCGCCGCGCGGCGCGACGTGCGCCACTTCGTGCCGGCGCCGCCGCTGCCCGAGGTGCA
>CAHJWV010000503.1 GCA_903643055.1 Burkholderiales bacterium
TTGCCCTGGAAATCCGGTGCTCTATACCGACACCTTGTCGGCCAAAGAAGCGCGAGACAAAGGCTGCAAAACGCTCGAAGGCGCGCCCATCACCGTGATCCAGTCGGGACGGTTGCGCGGCGGTGGCTCTGTCGCGCCGACAGCCACTCGCTCCAGCGAAGGCAGCAAGGTCGACCCGAACGATCAGCGTGCCCGCGACACCGATGCGCGCCGAATTCTGGAGTCGGAATTGCGCAAGGAAGAGGAGCAATTGGCTTCGCTGCAGAAGGAATACAACAACGGCGAGCCCGAGCGCCGTGGTGATGAAAAGAACTTCCAGAAATACCAGGATCGGGTGGCCGAACTGAAGGCAGGCATCGCACGCAAGGAAAGCGATGTGGCGGCACTGAAGCGCGAACTCGGCAAGCTCCAGTGACCGCGGTCCCCTCGCGTGCGCAGCCGGCCGGCGTGCCTCACAGTTTCGAGGCCTTTGATCATCTGGCAACGATGGTTGCGGTGGTCCACCGCGATGGCCGTTGTCTGTTTGCGAATGCGGCCTTCGAGCATGTGCTCGGGCTGTCTCGGCGCAGCGTGCTGCGAGGCTCGCTGTTCGATTGGTTCGTGGATCCGCAGATCCTTCGCGACACCGTCAATGCGGTGGCCAGCAACGACTTTTCCACCAGCCGTTTCGAAGCTTTGCTTCGCCGCGCCGTGGCCGTTCACAACGAGGCGCTTCCGGTTCATGTGATCGTCAACCAGATGGATCGCGCCGATCAGGTGGTGGTCGAGTTGGTGGAGATCGAGCAGCAGACCCGGCAAGACCGCGAAGAGCGGGCGCTGGGCCAGGCGCAGGCCAACAAAGAGTTAATCCGCAACCTCGCCCACGAGATCAAGAACCCGCTCGGGGGCATCCGCGGCGCGGCGCAGTTGCTGGAGATGGAAGTCGAATCACGCGCGTTGACCGAGTACACCCAGGTCATCATCCAGGAGGCCGATCGCCTGCAAGCGCTGGTCGATCGCTTGCTGGCGCCGCACCGCAAGCCGCATGTGGTCAGCGATGTGAACATCCATGAGGTATGCGAGCGGGTTCGTTCGTTGATCCTGGCGGAGTTTCCGCGCGGGCTGTCGGTTCAGCGCGACTACGACATCTCGATTCCGAACTTTCGCGGTGACCGTGAGCAGCTGATCCAGGCGGTGTTGAACATTGCGCATAACGCGGCTCAGGCCTTGGCCGATCGCATTCAGCAAGGTGACGCGTGCATCACGCTGCGTACACGCATTGCACGCCAGGTGACCCTGGGCAAGCAGCGCTACAGATTGGCACTGGACTTGCATATCGAGGACAACGGCCCGGGTGTTCCCGAGTCCATTCGAGATCGCATCTTTTACCCCTTGGTATCCGGGCGCGATGGTGGGTCGGGCTTAGGGCTCACGTTGGCGCAGACATTCGTGCAGCAGCATCAAGGCATGATCGAATGTGTCAGCGAACCTGGTCAGACTCTTTTCAAGATCGTGATCCCGTTGCCCTGAGCCAAAAGCTTTCGTCGACGGGCCTAACTTCAGGCAGGGCATGAAACCCATCTGGATCGTTGACGACGACCAATCCATCCGATTTGTGTTGGAGAAGGCACTGGCGCGTGAAGACCTGGCGGTTCGCAGCTTCACCAATCCCCGCGATGTCTTGCTGGCGCTGGAAGACGACGAGCCGCAGGTCCTGGTCTCGGACATCCGCATGCCGGGTGGCTCGGGCATCGAGCTGCTGACCAAGGTCAAGGAGCGGCACCCCGGCTTGCCCGTCATCATCATGACGGCCTATTCCGACCTCGACAGCGCTGTCAGCGCATTTCAGGGCGGTGCCTTCGAGTATTTGCCCAAGCCTTTCGATGTGCCGAAGGCGGTCGAGCTGATTCGCCGCGCGCTCGATGAAAGCATGCGCGAGGAAGTGCGTGACGAGCGCATTGCCCAGATGCCGGAAATGCTCGGCCAGGCGCCTGCGATGCAGGACGTGTTTCGCGCCATCGGGCGACTTAGCCAAAGCATCGTCACGGTGTTGATCACCGGCGAATCCGGCTCCGGCAAAGAGCTGGTGGCGCATGCGCTGCACAAGCACAGCCCGCGCGCCGCAGGCCCTTTTGTCGCGATCAATACAGCGGCGATTCCGAAAGACCTGCTTGAGTCCGAGCTGTTTGGCCATGAACGCGGGGCATTCACGGGTGCTCAAACCACACGCCGCGGTCGCTTCGAACAGGCCGATGGCGGCACGCTGTTTCTCGATGAAATTGGCGACATGCCCTTCGATCTGCAGACCCGCTTGCTGCGCGTGCTGAGCGATGGTCAGTTCTATCGCGTCGGCGGCCACAACCCGTTGCGCAGCAATGTGCGGGTGATTGCCGCGACCCACCAAAACCTCGAAGAGCGCGTCAAGCTCGGTGCCTTCCGGGAAGACTTGTTCCACCGCCTGAACGTGATTCGCCTGCGCTTGCCGGCCTTGCGCGAGCGTCGCGAAGACGTGCCGTCGCTGACTCGCTTCTTCCTGCAGAAGAGCGCGAAGGAATTGGGTGTGGAGGCCAAGCGCATCACCGAGGCGGCCCTGTCGCGATTGATGCAGTTCGACTTCCCCGGCAACGTTCGCCAGCTGGAAAACATTTGCCACTGGCTGACGGTGATGGCCCCTGCCCAGGTGGTCGAAGCGAAGGACCTGCCGCCCGAGTTGCTCGGGGATGCGCCGGCTGCGCGCTCTGCCGTGCCGGTGGCTGCGACGGTGGCAGAAGCGACAGGTGAAGCGCTTGTGGCTGCCTTGGCACCCGCAGCGGCGAGCGTGGCTCAAGCGTCGAATGGGCTGAGTTCGGCGTCTGCGGAAACGGCGGTTTCGCAGCCGCCCCACTGGCTGCTCGATCTCGAACGTGAATCACGCAGCATGCTGCTGGCGGGTTTGCCGGAGGTATGGGACACGCTGACGCGCAAGTTCGAGGGCCAACTGATTCACACGGCCCTGGAGATCACTCGGGGCCGTCGCATTGAAGCAGCACAGAAGCTCGGGATCGGCCGCAACACGATCACTCGCAAGATCCAGGAGCTCGGTCTCGACGACTGATCACAAGCGAGGTTTGACTTAGGGGTAGCCTCTCTGCGACGAGGTCTGCGTGATGTCTGCGCCAATACAATGGCCCGCATATTCATAAGACAGACAGGGAGGGGCTATGCCCATCGTCGCATTTCTACATTTGGCGGTTGCCGCTTTCTTTGCGGTTCACGCAGTTCGAACCGGCCGTGAACGCTATTGGTTGATGGTGTTGTTCGCCTTTCCGCTGATGGGCAGCATCGTGTATTTCTTTGCCGAATATGCCGGTGACTTGAGCAACACGCGGGGCGGCCAACGGGCGTTGCGCCTGATGCAAGGCGTGATCGATCCTGATCGCGAGCTGCGACTGGCGACAGCCGCGTTCGATCGCACGCCGACCGCGTTCAACGAAGCGCAACTGGCGCGTGCGTTGCTGGCCAAGGGTGAGGTCGACCAAGCCATCGTGCATTACCAGCAATGCATTGCTGGCCCTTACGCCAAAGATGCCAGCTTCTTGAAAGGCCTGGCGATTGCGCAGATCGAGGGCAACCATCACGCCAACGCCATCACGACGCTGGAGGCACTGTTTGCGGCGCATCCCGATCAGCGCAGCGGCGACATCGCATTAATGTATGCCGAGGCCTTGGCGGGTGCGCAGCGGCCGGAGGCCGACGCGGCATTCGAATCGGTGATCGAAGCGGGTGGTTCGATCGAAGCTCGCTGCAAATACGGCCAGTTCTTGCTGGGCCGCAGCCGCGCTGAAACGGCCCGCCACGTGTTCGAAGAAATTCTGGCCGATGCCCAGCGCATCCAGAAGCATTCACGTGAGCTGAATCGCGAATGGATTTCAGCCGCGCAGCAAGCGCTGAAGCAGTTGTCGCAGACCTGATGATCGCCGGCGCCGGCGTCAGCGTCAGCGCAAAGGCCAGCGAATCGGGGTGCGACGGGTGGCGCTTGGTCATCCCATCGGCCTGACCGCAAACGCCAAGCCTGATGACGGGCGTCTGCTCCAGCACCTTCAGATGTGAAGCCAGGCCAGGCCGCCCAGCACAACGCCGACGGCGCTCAAGCCCAGCACGGCGTATTCAAGCCAGCGGCGACGCGTCAACAACGCGATGGCGGCCATTGCAATGGCGATCTGCAATGCCGTTGTTGCCTGCGCCCAGCGGTGATGCTGATGCATCTGTTGATCGCTCTTTTCGTCCCATGACGTCGATTCCTTGTCGAGCCGCTCGGCCTCGAGCTTGACCTCGGCCTTTTCCTTTTTGTAGCGGGCGATCTCGTCTTGGTAGAAGCCTCTGCGCGCTTCGGGCACCACCTCGGCGGCCAGCTCGCTCAGCGTCTGCTTGTTGCTTTTGGCCTGGTAGTAATTCCACTGGTTCGATGCTTCGGTCTTCTTGATCGCCGCCGAGTTCTTGTAAAGGCCGGCATTGGCCTGCGTGGCGCCGCCCATGTAGGCAAACATGGCGCCCACCGTGGCAAGAATCGCCGTGATCACGGCGAGCTGGCCGGCCATGCCTTTCGGCTCATGCTGGGCCGCATGCTCCAGCTCGTGTTCGTGGGGGCCGTGAACGTGAAAGCCGTCACCAGACATGTGAATGACTCCTCAAGGGTTTCGTTGATAGATGACAAAAGCGAAGTCGAAATGATTCGGTTCGCCGGCATGGTGGGTTTCTCTGCTGATCTCGTGGAACTGCAGCTGATCAAAGGCGGGGAACTGCGTGTCGCCTTCGAAATCTCGATCGATTTCGGTCAGCACCAGGCGCTGGGCCCACGGCAACGCCGCGGTGTAAAGCTGCTCACCGCCGATCACGAACACTTCCGCGCAGGGTCCTGCAAGCGATAAGGCTTCTTCCAGCGAATGAGCGACTTGCGCGCCTTCGGCCTGCCAAGCGGCATTGCGCGTCACGACGATGTTGGTGCGGCCGGGCAAGGGGCGAAAGCGTGCAGGCAGAGAATCCCAGGTCTTGCGGCCCATGATGACCGGGTGCTTGAGCGTCGTGCGCCTGAAGTGCTGTTGATCTTCCGGCAGGCGCCACAGCAGCGCGTTGCCTGCGCCTATGACGCCATTGCGTGCGACTGCGGCAATCAGGGTGATGTGTGGGCGTGTCATGGGTTCACGGTCTTGAAGGCAGGCGGTGTGGGTTCCATGCAGGCGATGCGGGGCAGCGAATGAAGCTCTCTCAGCGATAACGCTTGAGTGTGTGGCACGTTGATGTCGTGTCATGCCGCCTTGAGATGGCCGGCCGTGGTTGTTTCAAACGGCAGCCGATATTCGGCGTGCCAACTCAGACGGCTACCGGTGCCTTGATTGCCGGATGATGTTCATAGCCAACGATCTCGAAATCGTCGAACTCATAGTCGAAGATCGACACCGGCCGGCGGTGGATCTTCAGCGTGGGGTAGCGCAGCGGTTCGCGAGACAGCTGCAGCGCCACCTGCTCGGCATGGTTGCTGTAGATATGGCAATCGCCGCCAGTCCAGATGAAGTCACCCACATCGAGGTCGCATTGCTGCGCGACCATGTGCGTCAGCAATGCATAGCTTGCGATGTTGAAGGGCACACCCAGAAAAATGTCGGCGCTGCGCTGATAGAGCTGACAGCTGAGCTGGCCGCGGCCGCCCGGTTCAGTTGGCGATGCGACGTAAAACTGGAAGTACGC
>CAHJWV010000504.1 GCA_903643055.1 Burkholderiales bacterium
CAAAACGATCTTGCGGTCCGTTCGCTGTAAAAGCCGCGCCCCGACGAGCTCTTCAAGCGCCTGGACCCGTCGCGCGATGGTGGACGTCGCTACTTGCAGCTCCTTGGCCGCAGCGGACCAGCTGCCCAATTCAACGGCCCTGACGAGCGACCGCATGACACCCAGATGATCCACGCCCACCTCGACAATTTTCCTGCGCGCCATGCTGAGTGATCTATGCAATTGAGGTTTCGATATTTGCCCGTTGCTTGCATTCTCACGGTACTTCTAGACTAGGAGACCATCGTTTTTTGTCGTTGTTAATGACGTTTCCCGCTCACGCTCCCTTGGTCATGACGACCCGAAACGGACACTCCGAACGTCTTCACTGGGGATCTGTCGCAGTCGTCGATGCGGCCGGAACACTGCTTGCGTACGCAGGAGACTGTGAGGCGCAGACATTTTCCCGCTCGACGCTCAAGCCGTTTCAGGCACTGCCTTTTGTGGCGGCCGGGGGGGCAGAGCATTTCGGGTTTACCGATTCCGAAATTGCGCTGATGTGTGCCAGTCACAGCGGCGAAGACATTCACGTTCAAACCGCATCCAGCATGCTCACCAAGATTGGAATGGAAGCGGCAGATCTGCGCTGTGGCGTTCAAATCCCGCTGCATTTCGGCAAGGAGCGTCTTCCCCCCGCGGGATCGCTGTTCGATCAACTACATCACAACTGCTCGGGAAAGCACGTCGGCTTCCTCGCGTTCTGCCACCTGTGCGGCGAAGACCCATTGCGATATCTCGAAGAAAGCAGTGAATTGCAGCGTGCCGTCGAAGCGCAGGTCGCAATCCTGGCCGGTGTATCGCGCCATGCCATGTGGCGAGGCATCGACGGTTGCAGCGCGCCGAATTGGGGATTTCCGCTGTCGCGCCTCGCACTGTTGTGGGCACGGCTGGCCGGCGCTGCGTCGGGGACGGCAGCGTCGGACGCGGGGCTCGCTCGGATCTACACGGCCATGCAGGCCCATCCGGAAATGGTCTCGGGGCAAGGGCGCTTCGATCTGGAATTGACGAAAGTCCTGGATGGCGATGGCGTTGCCAAAGTGGGAGCGGACGGACTTTTCACCGTTGCCATCCGCAGCAAAGGGATGGGCGTTGCCGTGCGGATTGCCGACGGCAGTGCAGATGCGGCCTATGCCGTCGCCGCCTGGGCACTCGTCCAGCTGGGGATCCCCCTGGACGTGGAGCGCGGGCCGATTTCCCGATGGGCCAGGCCGGTTCTGCGCAACGTCAACGGGATTGAAACCGGGAGGCTCGCCGTCGTCGGCGAACTCCAATGGGCCTAGACGCCGCCGGCCCACGCTCTGGCCGAGCCGTCTGCACGAACTTTGACCTTCGGGCGGCCTCCTTCGACTTCATCCTTTGTCCCGATTTATTCAATCAACCGAGAAAGCGCACACCATGAAGTTCACCCGATTCACTGCCTCCGCTGCCCTGCTGGCCGCAGTACTTGCCTTGCTGGTCAGCCCAGCGGCACATGCGGGCAAGGTGCTCGACAACATCAAGAGCAAGGGCGTCGTGACCTGCGGAGTGCACACCGGCCGGGCCGGTTTCTCGCTGGCCGACGGCACCGGCAAATGGAGCGGCATCGACGTCGACTACTGCCGCGCACTGGCCGCCGCCGTGCTCCGCGACGCCGATAAAGTCAAGTTCGTGCCGACCAGCCCGCAGACGCGACTCACCGCGCTGCAAAGCGGCGAGATCGATGTGCTGGCACGCCAGACCACCTGGACCTTCAATCGCGAGACCGCACTCGGCCTCAATTGGGTAGGCATCAACTTCTACGACGGCCAGGCCTTCATCGCCAGGAAGAAGCCGGGTCTTGCGAGCGTGACGCAACTCGCCGGTGCGACGATCTGCGTCGAATCGGGCACCACATCGGAAAAGAACATGGCGGAATACTTCCGCGCCCACAATATTGCCTATAAGGCCGTCGTGTTTGATCAGCCGGAGGGGTCGCAACAGGCACTGGCCAGTGGCCGCTGCCAAGCCTATACCCACGACGGCGGGACACTCGCTGCGCTCAAGGGGCAAGAGTTGAAGAACCCCGACGACTACGTGATCCTGCCTGAGTTGATCACCAAGGAGCCCAACGGCCCGGTGGTCCGCCGCGGCGACGATGAATGGTTCGCAATCGCCCGCTGGACACTCTTCGCGCTGATCGAAGCCGAGGAACTCGGCATCTCGGCCAAGAACATCGATGGCCTGAAGGCGAACAGCGCCGACCCAGCGATCAAGCGTTTCGTGGGCACGGGCGACGATTTGGGCAAATCCCTCGGACTCGACAAGGACTGGAGCTACCGCATCGTCAAGTCCGTCGGCAATTACGGGGAGAGCTTCGACCGCAATCTCGGCGAGGGTTCAAAGATCAAGCTGCCGCGCGGCAAGATGAACCTCTGGACCAAGGGCGGCCTGTTGATCTCGCCTCCGCTGCGCTGAGGCAATCATGGTTGCGACCACGGCAGCGGCCGCCTCTGTCCCGTCTCCAGCCCGACGGCCGCCCCCTCCTTCCCTCAATCTGAAGGCGCTGGGATTGCAGTTCGTGGCGCTGGCCGCCGTGCTGGCGTTGCTGGCCTGGCTGGTGCACAACGCGGCCAGCAACCTTGCCGCGCGCAATATCGCCTCGGGCTTCGGCTTTCTGAAAGACAGCGCCGGGTTCGCGATCTCCGAAGGGGTCGTTCCCTACGAAACCGGCGACAGCTACTTGCGGGCCTTGCTCGTCGGCATGGCGAACACGCTGCGCGTTGCCATCTCCGCCGTGCTGCTGGCGAGCCTGCTCGGCTTTACGGCCGGCATCGCGCAGATCAGCCGCAATGCGATGGTGCGCACGATGGCGCGGACCTACGTCGACGTGGTGCGAAACGTGCCACTGCTGCTGCAGGTGCTGATGTGGTACATCCTCGTCACCGAAGGTCTGCCCGCGGGTGACCGCCCGTTCCTCTTCGGCGACGTCGCCTTTCTGAGCAAGGGCGGCCTGGCGGTGGCGGTGCCGGAGTTGTCGGGGGCCCTTGCACTCGTGCTGGTGGCCATGACGATCGCGCTGCCGGTGCTCGCGTGGCGCTCGACGTCACGCCGCCGCACCGGCGCCCGTGTGCTGGGGATGGCGGCGACGCTGGTCGCATGCGCGGCCGTCTGGGTTGTGATTCCTTCGGAATGGGAGCGGCCGACGCAGGGCAGCTTCGGTGTGAGCGGCGGTGCCACGCTGAGCCCGGAATGGCTGGCGCTCGTCTGCGCACTGACGCTGTACGCCGGCGCCTATTGCGCGGAGATCGTTCGCAGCGGTATCCAGTCGGTGCACAAAGGGCAGTGGGAGGCCTGTCATGCGCTTGGCTTGACACGGCCGCAAACGCTGATGCGCGTGATCGTGCCGCAGAGCCTGCGCGTGATCGTGCCGCCCTATACGAGCCTGATCATGAACACGACCAAGAACTCGTCGCTTGCCGTCGCGATCGGCTACCCCGACATCGTTTCGATCTCCACCACCACGATGAGTCAGAACGGCCAGGCGATCGAGTGCGTGGCGGTGATCGCCGCGGTCTATCTCGTGCTGAACCTGTGTACCGCGCTGTTGATGGGTTTCGTCAATTCGCGTGCACAGTTGAAGGAGCGTTGACTATGTCTGCGATGTCAGCCCCCCCGCCGCCCCTTGGCCTGCCGGCAAGGATTCGACTTTCCTGGTTCGCGACTCCCGCATCGGCAGGCATTTCCGCTGGCCTGTTGCTGGCACTGATCTACCTCACGTGGCGCGTGTTCGACTGGGCCGTGCTCGGCGCTGTCGGCGGCCACGACCTGGAGGCCTGTCGCGCAAGCGCCGGCGCCTGCTGGACAGTCGTGATCGACAAGCACCGTCTCGTGCTGTTCGGCCGTTTCCCATATGCCGAGCAATGGCGGCCATTCCTCGCCACCGCGCTGCTGCTCGGCGGGGTCGGGGTGGCCGCGCTGCCACGATTCTTCGGCCGCATCGGCATCGCAATTCTGGTCGGTGCATTGCTTGCGTTCGCCGTGCTGATGGCCGGTGGTGTGTTGGGTCTCACACCGGTGGGAACGGATCTGTGGGGCGGGCTGCCGCTGACCATCTTCCTGGCGCTGGTGGCCTGCCTGTTCGGCGTGCCAATCGGCATGGCGTTGGCGCTGGCGCGGCGCAGCAAGCTGCCGGCGCTGCGCTGGCTGGCGACCGGTTACATCGAGATGGTCCGCGGCGTGCCGCTGGTGACACTGCTCTTCTTCGGGGCCTTCGTGCTGCCGCTGGCGCTGCCGCCGGGCTGGCGTTTCGATGCAATGCTGCGCATCGGGATTTGCCTGACGATGTTCAGTGCCGCCTACCTCGCCGAGGTGTTCCGCGGCGGCCTTCAGTCGGTCGCGAAGGGCCAGCAAGAGGCGGCACAGGCGCTCAGCTTCACGACGCTGCAGACGCTCTCGCGCGTGGTGCTGCCGCAGGCGCTTCGCGTCACGATTGCTTCCACGGTGAACATCTTCATCGGCGCGGTCAAGGACACCTCGCTGGTGATGATCGTCAACTTTTACGACCTGACGGGGTCGCTCAAGCTCGCGCTGGGCGACCCGCAGGCGCGACCGTACTTCATCGAGTTGTACCTGGTCGTCGGTGCCATCTATCTGGTTCTCGGCCTCGGTCTGGGCTTGTACGGCCGTTTTCTGGAGCGGCGCTATGCGCTGAAGTGAACAACATGAGCCTCACGCAATCTTGTACCCCGCCGCTTTCCTCCACGCCACTGTCCACTACTCCACTGCTCAGCATCGACGGCATGCACAAATGGTTCGGCAGCTTCCATGCGTTGGACGACTGCAATCTTCACGTCGCAAGCGGCGAGAAGATCGTGGTCTGCGGACCGTCCGGCTCCGGCAAGTCGACTCTGATCCGCTGCGTGAACCGCATCGAGCGGCACGACGGCGGGCGCATCGCATTCAACAACGTCGAACTGGACGACTCGCGAGACGCCGTGCAAGCCCGCAAGGGAATTGGCATGGTGTTTCAGCAGTTCAACCTGTTCCCCCACCTCACGGTGCTGGAAAACGTGATGCTCGCCCCTGTGCTGGTCAAGTCGGCCAGCCCGGCGGCTGCGCGGGAACAGGCCCTGGCCCTGCTGGCGCGGGTTCGCATCGCTGAACAGGCCCATAAATACCCCGGCCAGCTGTCAGGCGGCCAGCAGCAGCGCGTGGCGATCGCCCGGGCGCTGGCAATGCAGCCGCAGTTGATGTTGTTCGACGAGCCTACCTCCGCACTTGACCCGGAGATGGTCGGCGAGGTCCTCGATGCGATGCTGACCCTGGCACGCGAAGGCATGACGATGATCGTCGTGACGCACGAGATGGGCTTTGCACGCCAGGTGGCGGACCGCGTGGTGTTCATGGAGGCCGGTCGCATCGTGGAGATCCAGCCGCCAGAGCTTTTCTTCGACAAGCCGCAGAGCGAGCGGACCCGAGCCTTTCTCGGCAAGATCCGCACGCGCTGACGTCAAAATGATCCAGCAAGGATGGACAGTTCCAAGGAGGTC
>CAHJWV010000505.1 GCA_903643055.1 Burkholderiales bacterium
TCTTTCCCTACACGACGCTCTTCCGATCTCTGGTCTTCGGCATGCCGCCGGGGTTGAGCAGCATCACGACCGACAGCGGCTCGCCACACAGTTCGCTGACCGCCTCGCTGAGCGCATCCACCAGCGCCTGCGGCGGCACCCGCTTCTGCATGCCGCGCGACACCTCGGCCGCCAGGCCGATGCCTTCACCGTGCGGGCCCGGCACGCCGAACACCGCGACGCGGCCCTTGCGCACCGCCTCGACCTCGCCTTCGACCGCGCGCTCAACATCCTGCGGATGGAGGTTGAGGCCGCGCACGATGATCATGTCCTTGATGCGGCCGGCGACGAACAGTTCGCCGTCATGCACAAAGCCCAGGTCGCCGGTGCGCAGCCAGGTGTGGCCATCGCGCTCGACGAAGGTGGCTTGCGATGCCTCCAGACGGTTCCAATAGCCGCGCGCGACGCTGGGCCCGCGGGCCCAGATCTCGCCGATCGCATCTGGCGGCAGCAGCACTTGCGACACCGGCTCGACGATGCGCAGCTGATGGCCGCTGGCCGTGCAGCCACAACCGACCAGGCGAGCCGACACGGCTTGTTCATCGTCGGATGGATGGATGGCTCGGCCCTGGGCTTCAAGCGCGACAGGCCGCACCTGTCGCACCGCGAGTTGAGCCTCATCGAAGGCCTTCGCGACCAGCCCATGACCGCGCCGCCCGCCGGTCACGAACAAGGTGGCCTCAGCCAGGCCGTAACAGGGATAGACCGAGGTGGACGGAAAGCCCGCCGGCGCAAAGTGGGCGCAGAAGGATTCGAGCGTCTCGGCGCGCACCGGCTCAGCGCCCGAGAAGGCAACCGACCACGACGACAGATCGAGCGCGGCCAGTTGCCGCTCGTTGATCCGATCGACACAGAGGCGGTAAGCGAAATCGGGCCCGCCGCTGATCGTGCCGCGGTGGCGCGAGATCGCCTCCAGCCAGCGCAGCGGCCGTTCGAGGAAATAGCGGGTCGACATCAGCACCACCGGAATGCCGCGGTGAATCGGCTGCAGCAGCCCGCCGATCAGGCCCATGTCGTGGTTCAACGGCAGCCACGACACGAACACATCGTTCTCGCCGACCGACAAGCCTTCCTGGATCGCCCGCATGTTGGCCATCAGCGCGCCGTGCGTGACCATCACGCCTTTGGGCTCGGAGGTGGAACCGGAGGTGTATTGCAGGAACGCGATGTCGGAGGGCAGCGGTGCGCGCGCCTGCCACCGTGCGGCAAGGGTCTCGACCTCGACGTCATGGATGGCGTCGGCCGTGACTGTGTCACCACCGGGCTCGGTGTCGACCGCGATCCACTGGAGCTTGTGGATGCCTTCGCCGGCCAGGCCTTCGGTGATCGACGCCAGCAGTGCCTGCACCGAGCGGTGGGTCAGGATGCAGCGCGCCTGCGAATCGCGGACGATGCCCAGCAGGCGGCGCAGGTGCTTGTTGCGCGTCGACTCCGGCGGAAACATTGGCACCGCGATCAGCCCGGCATACAGGCAGGCAAAGAAGGCGACGACATAGCTGTCACCACCTTCCATCATGATCAGCGCCCGCTCGCCCGGCGCGCAGGCCGTTTGCAATTGCGCGGCCAGGGCGCGCACGCGTTGGTCGAGCTGCCGGTAGCTGATCGGCGAGTCGACGCTGGCGCCGGCTTGGTCGGTGACGGTGATCAAGGCCCGGTCGTTCGGCCGCTGCACCGCCAGGCCGCGCAGGTGGGTCACGAAATCGACGGGGGCTGGTGCGGCTGCGTTGTCCATCGGGTGCTGCATCACGGTTTGATTCATCTCGATTCCTTGGCCTGCCGAAGCCGGCGTGGCGGCGCGCAGGCCTTGACCTCTTGGCCCCTTGGGTCTTGGTGCCGGCAGTGGCGTGGCGATGGCTTGGCCGCTGAATGACTGTGTCAGCCCCGGGCTTCTCTCGAGCGCTGGCGGGGATCGATGGCCTGGCTGGAACGGAGGGCGCGATCAAGGCCTTGGCATCAGCTCAGCGCTTCCAGCCGCCGCGACAGCGCCCGCAGAAAGCTGGCCTCTTCGTGGCGGATGAAGAAATGGCCGCCCTCGAACCAATCGAGCGTGAACGCCCGACCGGTTTCCAATGACCAGGCCTGCATGCGATCGGCCGCGATGTCGTCTTGCTGGCCGGCGAACACATGCAGCGGCAAAGGGAGCGGCTCGCTTTCAGATCGAACAAAGCTTTCGCAAACGCGGTAGTCGGCGCCCAGCGTGTCCAGCGTGAGCCGCATCAGCTCGGCGCTTTCGAACACCGCCTCGGGCGTGCCGCCTTGCCGGCGCAGATCGGTCGTCAGGCTCGCATCGTCGTTCTTGCCTGGATAGGGCGCGCGGTCACGCCGCGTCGGCGCTGCGCAGCCCGAGACCAGCAGCGCGCGGGGCAGCGGCTGCCCGAGCGCCTGCAGCCTGCGCGTGATGCCATAGGCGAGCAAGCCGCCCATGCTGTGGCCGAAGAGCACGAACGGGTCGCGCATCGCCCGCGATTGCTCCGTGCACAGCCGCTCGACCAGCCGCTCGAAGCTTTCGACGAACGGCTCGGCCAGGCGTGAGCCATGGCCGGGCAACTCCACCGGCACCAGCGTCACGCCGCGCGGCAGCTGGTTGCGCCAGCGCAGGTACATCATCGCGCTGGCACCGGCGCAAGGCAGGCACAGCAGCTGGACCGGCGCCAAAGGCACCGGAGGGATCGACGGGGCCGGGTTCAAAGGGCTCATGGCGCGCGGGCTCCGCGGTTCGGCATCGCGCCGCTCAGGCTGCGGTGGTGGCCGAGGCCGCAGCCGATGCGGCGTCGCGCTCCTGCTGCGCCATCCATTCACGCAACGAACGCGGCCGCATGTCGGTCCACGCGGATTCGACATAGGCGAGCACCGTCTTCTTGTCGCCCTTCACGCCGTCCACGGCTTTCCAGCCGCCGGGCACGGCCTTCCAATGCGGCCAGATCGAGTATTGGTCTTCGTGGTTGACGAGAACGATGAAGGTTTCGACATCGCGGTCAAAGCAACTGGTGGACATGCAGGCCTCCTCGGGGCGGTGGAACAGAACGCAGAAAACAAGCAGCGCCACGACCCCGCCGACGGGGCGGCCGCACTGCCTTCTGCCCTGTATGACGAGCCAGCTTCGGGTTTGTTTAAGGCTCGATCACATCGATCGCCGCAGAAGAAAACGGCTACTCAGCGCAGCCGCAACGCCATAGAAACGCAAAAATACGGCCGCACATCAGTTATTAAAGAAATTGGGAATCGATGGCCATGAACAGGTAGCGCCGCTAGCGCTCATCAGGCATCTGTGGCAGGTACTTGAT